>SZPB01000057.1 GCA_030263535.1 Cytophagia bacterium CHB2 | reverse complement strand
CCGGATGCCGTCGGCAAAGGGCGCGTCGATGCGGCTGGCTTTGGCGGCTTGCGCAGAGACTTCCGCATCAATTACATCGAGACTTGAAAGCAGGCCGACCTGATAAGAATTGTTCACGATGCGCAAATTTTCGTTGGCTTCTTCCACCGCTTTTTCGGTAATCACCATGCGCTTCTCGGCTGCGCCCAAATTCAACGACGCCTGCTTCACCTGCAACTGCAACACGCGCACAAAATCATCTTCCATCTTGCGCACTTGCTGCAGGGTCTCGCGCTGCTGCTGCAATCCGGCATAATTCTGAAAGCTGTTGAACACCGGAAAACTTGCAGCAATTCCCAACGACCAGCTTTTAATGCTGTCGAAAGCCCAGGTGTCATTTGCTTCCCACGAATAATTGTAGGCCAGGCTCACCTTCGGCAGAAAGCCCGAGCGCGCTACGCCCACTGCCGCTTGCTGCGCGGAGACGTTCGATTTCATTACTTGCACGCCGGGGTTGCGGCGCAAGGCAATTTCGGTTTGTTCTTCCAGCGTGCGCGGCGCGGTCCAGCCAAAATCTTCCACCGGCTTCAGCGTCGCTTCTTTTTCAAGATTGAGACCCATCACTTGATTGAGGCCGGCGCGGCTGAGTTCGAGATTATTCTGCGCCACCACCAAATTATTCTCGGCCGTGGCCAGCGCCACCTCGAAGCGCAAAACTTCATTGCGCGCGCGCAAACCGACTTCCAGCATCTTCTTGGAATTGGAAAGATGCTCTTGCGCCGAACGATGCGACTCTTCTGCCAGAGCCAACAACTCATGCGCTTTCAGCACCTGAAAGTAAGCGTTGTGCGTTTGGAAAATGACGTCTTGGCGCGTTGCTTCAAGACCCGCCTGGCTGCGCACGTCGAGAGCCTGCGCCAGGCCCAGTTGTGAAGACAGAATGCCGCCGGTGAAAATCGGTTGCAGCACGGTTACCGAGGGGCCGTAGGAATTGCGCCATGCGCCCGGCCGCACATTGCGCCGCAATTCATCCGGCAGAAACTGGCCATTGGCCGGATCATTCACGAAGTTGTAGAAGGCATTGGCGCGATCGAGCGTACCCTGATCCAAACGCGTATATTGCAGATTGAAATTGACTTGCGGCAGATAGTCGAGATAGGCTTTCTTCACGCCCCATTGCGAAGCGCGCACGCCTTTCGAAGCAGCCTGCAGCGACAGGTTGTTTTCCAGCGCGGTTTTCACGGCATCATCCAGCGTGAGAAACGCGCCGTTGGGCTTCGGCGAGGCTGCCGGCGTATTCATCGCCAAGATCGGTTCGGCGTCCTGCGCAACCGCCGTTGAAACCGTCGCGGCAAGCAGGAAAAAAAGAAAAATGCGCTTCAATGCGTACATAAATTTTCCTCCGTTAGCTTGTATGTCTGTCATGATTGTTTGCAATCTTAACACTGCTGTTTCGTACTGCAAAAACCTTTTGGCTGTTTTCTGCGTTACAAAAAAAGTCAAGTGCCGCCTGGGCTCAATCGCGTCATGCCGCTTTCGTTGACAGCGCGCGCGTCGAGGCCTCGTGTGCTTTTTGATGCTTTAGCTTCAACTCGGGCGGCCAGGCGAGACCCCAGTGCGGCTCTGCCTGCACTTGCGCCGTAAGCTGATCGAGCCATTCCAATTCCAATTTCATGTGTTTGTGCGCGTTTTCGATCAACAAAAACCAATTGAAGGGAATCTGCTCTTTCAGTTTGATCAGATGATCGTGCAAATCGAGATCACATTGCGTCAGTTTTTCGCGGCGATGATGCAACGCGGCCAGCACGCGCTCGCGCGGCGCGCCTTGAATGAAAGCCACGCCCAGGCCAAACGGCCATTCCGGCCGGTCGTCTTCGCGCAGAAAATATTCGACCATGTCGCTCAATCCGCTACGGCCTTTCTCGGTGATCGAATAAACCGTGCGCTCCGGCGTATTGCCCACTTTTTCCTTTTCGGATTTGATCAACCCGCCCTCTTCTAGTCGCGTGAGCGTGGTGTAAATCGACGCCAGTTTGATCTTCGCCCAATAATCCATCTCGCGTCGCGTAATCTCCTGATGAATTTGATACCCGTGCATGGGAGATTCCGATAACAGCCCGAGAATGGCAATTTCATTTTTCGACATCATAACTCCTGGTTAAAATTGTTTGAGCTTTTACTATTACAGGATAGAATAGTTTCGCTAAGAGTAAATTAAATTTTATAATAACTTTTGTACACCTTTATTGCTACGAATTATCTCTATATATATTTGAAATTTTTGGAATTGAGATAGCCTAATATGAAGGACAACGTACTACTCAAAAACAGAATGGCATCTTAAATAAGGAAGGAGATTCGAGACAGATTGAAACCAAACCGCCCAGGAGCTTGGCTGACAATAAATCAGCTCCCGGGCGGCGGTTTAACAGCCACGTTTGGGAGGAGGAGGAAATCTCATACTCCTGGTCGCTCTCATGCGACCTGGAAAGAAAGCATCCAAAGTCAAATTCACTTTACCAACGTGAGTCGCCGCGTCTGCAAAAAATCCCCGGCCTGCAAACGATAGAAATACACGCCACTGGAAAACGGCCTGGCATCCAAGACAACTTCATGCCGGCCCGCCGGCAACCTTCCTTCCACCAACGTCGCGACTTCCCTGCCGGAGGCGTCGAAGATCTTGAGCGTGACTTCCGACAGCTTGGGCAGCGCAAAGGCAATCGTTGTGCTGGGGTTGAAGGGATTAGGATAATTCTGCTCCAACTCGTAGGAGGTTGGCAATTGGCTTTCTTCCTGCGTTTTCTCTTCAACGGCGGTTTTGGTGTCGCTAATCAAGGGATGTGCCAGAAAGCCGCTGGCAATTTGTGAGTTCGCGTTTTGCGCCGATCCGACAAACGATTGGCCGAGGGCGGAGCAGACTTGCGTGCCAGCCGAGCTTGATGCGCCAAAGCCTTGATTGAAGGAGGACCACTGGACTTGGCTGGATTGAGCGGATGCTTGGCCATCAAAAAACAAGCCCGTGAGAATAGGTGCGATGAGAAATAAATTTTTCGAGTTCATGACCGACTTCCTCATATTTTCAGTTACTGTTCACCAATAACAGCAGTTGAACCAATTGTTTCATAAAGTAGTTCTTTGCGCAAAGTGATCTTTTCCGGATGGCTCTGTCCGAAAAAAACCACTCGGCCTCCTTCTCTAGCTGCATCATGAGCCCGTTCAACAGTATTATAGGGCCATGCTGCTATTCCAAAAAAAGGACCAAATCTTCGATCAACCCAAACCGTGTTGGTGTGGAAGGGGATGAGCATAACACCTCCCTTACCATAAAAATTATCATCACCATCTGTGCCCCAATCCTTGTAAATTGTTGCTTGCTCGAATAACAAATGCCTAATGGCGCCGGAAACATACAATGGCAAAGAGGACCAAAGCGCTGCCGCTGCACCTGCAGCATTGGGTGTCGCTGCGCTTGTTCCGAAAAAGGCTCCGTTATACGCTATCGTTGTAGTTCCTGTTGGGGCGCATATATCCGGTGCTATTGCGCCAGAATTGGTGGGGCCGCGGCTGCTATATGACTCAATCAAATTATTGGTACCAGATGGCGAGTCGTATCTTAATTGAGGAACGGCTCCGACTGAGATGCAATTTGGTTCTGTGCTATTTGCCGGCGAAAAAATTGAGCTTGCAGAAACAATGTGTTCTTGCCAAACATCCGTATGGTTCAACGCAGTCGTAATCAATTCAAATTCTGTGATACCGCCACTGGCTCGCCATACGGCGAGGTGTAAAATTTGGGCATTTGGACTATCGTTGGGCCAAGTCAATTTCTCGTATCTATTTCCGTCATTTACACTTCTTGCCAATTCAGTAAGATTGTTGTCATAAAGATAAAGATCGTAATCGAAAGTTCCTTCCGAAGTGTTCCATGACAAAAATGCATTGATTTCATCATTTGCTTGCAGAACCACATTGATGGTTTCATCTCCATTAACCCAATCATGAAAATTTACGGAACCTGTGCCCGGCTGAAAATTTCCTTGCCAGTGTTTCTGGGCATAATTTCCAGCCGCGGTAAAAAAAAGAGCTCCACTGTCAGTAGCTCTTTTGACAATAGCGCATGCGTCACCCGAATTATCAGCCCAGCCGGTATTATGATACCCCATCGAATGTGAAATAATCCTTACATTATTGTCAATGGCGTGATCCACTGCACGGCCCAAATGGGTGAGGTTGTCAATTTTGTAGAGAAAATAAGTCGCACCAGGAGCATGATCAAATACGGTTTCCAGGCATGCTGTGCCGTGAACGTCACCAGCCAACCACGGTTCATTAGTATAATTCTCTCCAAACCAAGTAGCCGGCCCATCGCCGGTTGCCGGAATTTCAGCAAGGCGGGCAAACCCTTTGTCTATAATTCCGATACGTATTCCATTCCCATTTGCACCCCCGTCTCTATAACCATCCGAACGTGTTAGGCCTGGGCCTTCGTTGACGGGAATGGGAGTATTGGCACGTTCCAACATGACGCCTTTCGGCAAGGCTTTGGCAAGCGCAATCAATTGATTGGGCGGAACCCATGCGCTGACGCGATGTTGCCAAGTTGCATCGACTTCACCGCTAAATCTTTTAACAAAATCCGCTGTAACCGGCGCTTCGCCAACAGGACTAATGATTTCCACATTTACCTTACCATCGTCCTTGACAACTAATCTAAGTTCGCGTGCAACAGGAACTTTGGCAAGCGCCCTGGTTGTGACAGCCCGATCCAGTTCATAAAGAACAGAGTGCATGGGCAGCGATTTCATCTCACGTATCTCTGGGGTTTCTTCGATTTCGGGTAGTTGCTGCGCATATCCAGATGATAGCATAATACTAAAAACGTGCAAAAACGTTATTGTATGCCGTTTGATCATGCAACTTCCAAATTTACTTTTTGTCATTTTGCGCCTCCGCTTTGTTTTGTTGCAAATTCCCTGCGTTGAATGAAATCCGGCTTGAGCAACACGTTCGTGCTAAACGAGAAAAATCATTGTGTACAAGCCGGATTTCACCCTTTTGTTATCACTGCAAATTCACCAACACCAGCACCAACCCTTCCCCGCTTTCCAGCTTCGACATCGCCTTCCCGATTACCGCGCCTGGCCAAAGCTCGCGATCCGTCGCCTTCATCGCATGTCCCGCAACCTCGGATGTCGTCAGCAAATCCCCCGGCTTGATGGGGCCGTTGGCAGCGGTGGCCAAAGCATACACGCGACCGCTGAGCGCAACGTTCTGCCCGCCTTCCAACATGCCTTCCTGCGTGAGCGTTATGCCCGGATTGATGCCGCCTGCGCCGCTGACCACACCGGCCACGCGTTTGTCGTAAGCTTGTTGGCTCAATTTCAATTGACCGGGGTTATCTTCATCAATGATCACCAACGCGCCTTGGGGAATGGGCTGATTTTCGGAAATCTCAAACGGCTCGGCGAGGTCGCCGCCGCCAGTGATTTTGAGAACTTTGGTTGTAGTGGTGCCGATAATTTCAAGTTCCGCGCTGGGAGACACCGTTCCAATTCCAACTTTGCCGCCATTGGGATTGAGTACTATATCGCCATACGCAGCTCCTTCGTTCTTAACCGCCTGTAACCTCGCATACCCAGAACTAAATTCTGAGGTCGAGATCGTCAAGTGAGTGTTTCCTGGCACATCGCTTCCGATCCGAAGAAGTGATTCGCCTTGCTGCGGCAGACTTACTACTTGAAGGGTTGCGGTTGGCGCACTTGTCCCAATTCCAACATTGCCGCCAATTGGATTAAGGACAATATCACCGACAGCGGCTCCTTCATTCTTAACTGCTTGCAACCGTGCGTACCCTGAGCTAAATTCTGAAGTCGAAATTGTCAAATGAGTGTTTCCCGGCGCATCGCTTCCGACGCGAAGAAGTGATTCGCCTTGCTGTGGTAAACTCACTACTTGAAGTGTTGCGGTTGGCGCACTCGTCCCAATTCCAACATTACCGCCAATTGGATTGAGTACGATATCACCAACGGCGGCTCCTTCATTCTTAACTGCTTGCAACCGTGCGTACCCTGAGCTAAATTCTGAGGTCGAAATCGTCAAGTGAGTGTTGCCTGGCACATCGCTTCCAATTCTAAGTAGCGATTCAGATTGTTGCGCTGGATTCACTACGTGAAGAGTCGCTCCTGGTGTGGCCGTTCCAATTCCAACATTTCCATTCACCCGATAAATATTCCCTCCGCTATGCCGCCACGTCGTATCCGCCAGTGACGCCACCGAAACACTCGCCGTATCCGCGCGCAACGAGCTGAAGCTGTAGCCCACACTCGTCAGCGCAATGCGCGGGGAAAGCTCCGGATCACTGCCAACTTGAATGCCCAGCCAATATTGTTGGTCAAATTTGACCGCCGCGCCAAATGGCGTTTGGTCGCCCAGCGTGGTTGAAAAGAGTCCGCTCTTCACAGGCAAACTTTTTGATTCAGACCAAATCGCCGTGCCGCCTGTGGGCGAGGTGTAGAGTCGAAAGGTGAAATTGTAACTGCCATCCGGCCTCGGCTGGCCGGCGTTGTCGGTGAGCACGCCCTGGTAAGAAAGTGTGCGGGGAATTTGGGCATGGAGTGAGTTCACTGTTACGACACAAACAAAAAGCGCTGCGAAAACAAAAACGACGTTCTTCATAAACGCCTCCGCGTTAAAGATTGATGGATCTATCGTTGATTGATTTTTGATCTTTCTCGAAACAATAGCGGGAGCTGTTGCAATATTGAAACATCGACGATTATTTAATTTTTTTCGATCAGCCGGTAGCGGCCGCTTATGCCAATAAAACTGGGCGCTTGATTTTTCAATAAACTTTCTGTACTCTGTCATAGAAATTTTGCAGTTATGGTTTTGCCAAAACACAATGAGGCCGTTATGCAAAGTCGCATCGAAGTCAATCCCGAAGTTTGTCACGGCAAGCCCGTCATTCGCAACACGCGAATCATGGTCCGAAATATTCTGGGCTCCCTTGCCGGCGGCGACTCAATCAGTGATATCCTCAAGAATTATCCGGAACTAACTTACGAAGACATTGAGGCCGCCATCGCCTACGCCATTGAGCTGGTCGACGATACGCAGATCAGCATGAAAGTGCCGGCATGATCAAAGTCTTGCTTGATCAAAATATTCCCGATCTGATTTCGCCCTGGCTGCAAAATGAGGTTGGGGAAGCCGCCGAGATAACGTCGACTCGGCAACTCGGCATGCAGCGCATGGCCGATGATGAAATTTTTTATTTTTGCCAGCAGCATCAAATGGTCATCATCACGTATGACGAGGACTTTCAAAATCCCCTCGTCATTAAAAACATCCCAGGCTATGGTGTTGTGCGGTTGAATGTCTATCCCACGGGTTTTCGCCAAACGCAAGCGGCTTTGCGGCGATTGCTCGAAAGTTACCCGGTTGCAACATGGGAAAAAGCTTCCATCGTTGTCGATCCGCATAAAATTCGCTACCAAAAGAAATAGACGACCGCCCACTCACTGCAAATTCACCAACACCAGCACCAACCCCTCTCCGTTTTCTAAACTCGACATCGCCTTGCCGATAATCGTTCCGTGCGAGCGAGAAACGTCCGTCGCCTTCATCGCATACCCCGCAACCTCGGATGTCGTCAGCAAATCCCCGGGCTTGATGGGGCCGTTGGCGGCGGTGGCCAGAGCGTAGACGCGACCGCTGAGCGCAACGTTCTGCCCGCCTTCCAACACGCCTTCTTGCGTAAGCGTTATGCCCGGATTGATGCCGCCCGCGCCGCTCACCACGCCCGCAAGTCCCGACGATTCGGGATCGTAAGGATTTCTGCTTGCCTTCTTCGCTTTATCTGCTTAATTTAACACGTTCGTTTTCATGCCATCATAAAAAAAAATTGCCATGACAACTCAAACTGTGACTCTTAAGGATGCCCAAACGCGTCTTGCAGAATTGCTGACCCTGGCACAGGCAGGCAACGAAATCATCATTGCCGAAGGCGGGCAGCCGTTGGCGCGTTTAGTTCCCATCGCCGGATCAAAACCATCGCGACGTATTGCCGGGCTGGATCGCGGCAAAATTTGGATGAGTGATGATTTTGACGCGCCGTTGCCGGATGAATTTTGGACGGGCGAAAAATGAAGCTGCTTTGGTAAAACAGCCCCCCATCACACCTCTCGGTTTAGTTACAAGGATCCTGCGAATTATCCACCAATTGCCCGCCGATGATGGTGTTGTTCTCGCCGCAATCCTTGATTCTCACATTTTGATAGCGCCCGGCAATCACTTTGTTCTCGAATGACTTTGGCGTGAGGAAGCCAAAACGAAACGTATCGCCGGTCAGGTCGAAGTCGTAGGTGCCGTTGTTCGAGGCCTTGTTATTCTTCAAGCGGTTGTTGTTGGCGCCGTCGATGACGAGGTAGCCGGCGTCGAAATTGCCGGTGGCATTATTGTCTTCTGCCTTCCACTCTGTTGCGGCCAGCGCGGAACCGGCCAGTTTTCCGCCCGGCAGAGGAAAAGCACTATCGGGAACTTTGCACAAAATCAACCCGATAAAATTTTCATGAAACGTGTTGCGCTCGATCTCACCTTTTTCGTCACATGCCCAAAGCCCGAATAGAGCATTGCTGATGTCGTTCTTTTCAATCTCGACTTTCTTTCCGTTGATCACGACAATGCCGTGTACTTCGGCGGGATTGCCGGTTTGCCAGGCGGTGGTCGCGATAATGGTGTTTTTGTAAATCTCGGCCTCATCGCCGCCTTCGAGCAACACCGAGAATTGATGCTCGCGGATGGTGCTGCGGCCGATGATGGCGTCTTCCGAATCTTCGACCAGAATGGCCGTGCCGCCGATGCTGCCCTTCGGGCGAATTTCCACGTTCCAAATCACGACATCATCCGCCTTCTTAATGTGCAGCGCTGGATCGATTTCAGCGGAGGGCGGCCAGGGCTGGGTGTCGAATTCGAGAATCGCGCCGTGTTCGCCGATAATTCTGACTTCTCGCGTGATGGTGACGGTTTGCGATTCGGTGTGCAGCCCGGCTTTGACGATGACGGTGCCCTTCTTGCCGGCGGCGGCAATTGCCGCAGCGAGTCCATCATGTGATCCCGCGGGTAATTCGACCGTTCGCCCTTTCTTCTCCATACTAACCTCGCCTTCGCTGTGCTTGGCGATCAACTGCTCAAGCTCAGCCATGCTGTCGAGGTTTATTGCAGCATTGTCGGGTGAGGTGAGGTCGGGTTCGACCGGCTTTTCCTGCGAACAGCCAAACAGCAATGCCGCGCTTAGCGCAAAAGCCGGGAGTACGCTTCGCTTCAAACTGCCGGTGATGTGAACGTTGGGTTGCATGGTGCAGTCCTCCAGTTGGTGTGAAATGAAAATGATGCCTTCGTCAGGCAATGGGATTAAGCCAAGATCTCAAAAGAAGCTATTCTTTGTGAGCCGCACGAATACGCCGAAGGCGTTCAACAACAAAGCCGAGGGTCGCGTGCAGCGCACCCTCGGAAAACAACCACGCCCGCGAGAACTCTGAAAGAGTTCAACAATAGAACGTAACGTTTTGTCTGTATAATCGAACAGCCAATCCCTCGGCGGGTAAAAATCTTTGTTGGTGGAAAACGCTGCCTTGTGCGGCGCTGCCTGAGTCGCCGCCTGAGCTTGTCGAAGGCAGCCTGTCGAAGGCGGTGGGGAAAAAATCCCCCCATTTTGAAACGATGTAAACATATACCCGACGAAAATCGCAATGCGAAAAGAAAAAAGTCACTGTTTCTTGTCATTGCAAACTGGCGAACTCACTTCATCACGGTAAGTTTGTGCGTTTGCGAAAAGCCCTCAGCGGACAAGCGGTAAAAATACAGTCCGCTCGCAAGCCGGCCGGTGTCAAATGACACCTCGTGCACACCCGCAGAAAACTTGCCTTCTGCCAGGATCAGGACTTCACGGCCAGACACATCATATACTTTCAACGTGATTCCCGACTGCCTGGGCAGGGCAAACCGAATGTTCGTGGTCGGATTAAAGGGATTCGGGAAATTCTGATACAGCGCAAATGCCGCTGGAACCCGCGTTTCGCGCCCCTGCACCGCAGAGACGGGCGGCGGCGCTTTGAAAACAGAGTCCACCCAGGCAATCGAGATTCTCAAGCGCGCAAGCAGTTTTTCACTGTGACCGCCCTGAAATGTCTGATACTCATAAGGCAGACCCAGGCGGTCGAGCGAGTCGGCAAACGCATCATTCCAGGGAACGATCAGAAAGCGATCCTGCAATCCGCAATCAAAAAACAAAGCGAGGTTATCCTCCGGCAAAAGATGCGAAATAAGCCTGGCCGGATTGTGCTCTTGCCAGCGCGCAAAAACCGAATCAATGAGATTACCCTGACTGTCCAATGGGAAATCGACGAAATAAGGTGGCTTGGAAAGATTCGGAGACCAGGCCCCGGCCATGGCAAAGGCATCGATAGTAAAAATCCGCGAGGGCGTGAAATTGTAGGGCGGCGCGCTGCCGTTTTCACTGAGCAGGGTCGGAATCCAGGTTTTGAATTGGGTGAGATCGGGAATGCCGCTGTGCGAAACGCCGCCACGAAAAATCTCCGGATGATCAACCGCCAGGCGCATGGCGCCGTAGCCGCCCATCGAATGCCCCATGATGAACCTTTGCTCGCGCTCCGCCGCGGTGTGAAACTCGCTGTCGATAAATGGAACAACCTCGAAAGCGATATAGTCTTCCATGCTGCCATAAAGCGCAGAGTTGGAGTAATAACTCCCGCCAAACTGGCCGGCGCTGCCATCCGGAAAGACCATCAGCATCGGTGAAATCTTGTTTTCCGCACGCAAGCTGTCGATCATAACCGTGATCGAGGTATAACCATCCTGATTTGTACCGGAACCGTGCAAAAAATAAATGACGGGATACCTGACCGTCGGATCATTGAAATCATACTCCAGCGGGAGGTAGACATTCAGTGACCGGAAGCTGCCAAATAACCGGCTTTCGTGGCTGAGGCCCAAGACGAAACCCTGGGCGATTGCGCTGCTGGCAAAAGCAAGGAAGAGTAGCAACAGGGCGCCTCGTAGAGTCGCGGTCTTCATCACGCCATCTCCTTATTACAAGTCAAATTAGTGCAAAAAGAGCAAAAAAATCTCGCGCAAAAGCGCAGAGCCGCAAAGGACGCGCAAAGTCTTTCTCTGCGTCTTAGCGCCTTTGCGTGCGCTTTTAGCCTTTTGGTTCCGGCTTGTCCGGGTTATGAATTGAGATTCTATTCTTTGATAGTCTTTGCCGATCGTCCCGGCTTGCGGTTGCCCGAGTTGCGGGCGCGCAGTTCTGCGAAAGAAACCCCAAACGCGCGCTTTACCCAGCGATAAAAGGCAAGATCGTTGCCGAACCCCAACTCCGCGCCAATGGCATATCCCAAAAATTTCTTATCCGCCAGGCGCGCCAGCACGTGTTCTTTTCGTTTCGCATCAAGGAATTGCTTGACCGTCATGCCCTCTTGCTTGCGAAAGGCCCGCACCAGGTTGCCGGCGTCCACTTGGTGGTGATGGGCGATTTCTTTCAGGCTTTTGCCCGAGCGCCACTCAGACTTCAGGTTCTTGATTGCCGCTTGCATAATTCCATCTGACTTCGGCATGACACCTTTCCGCTGCGATGACAGAAAAAGCATCTGCTTGACGATTTAAAAAGGTGGGACAATTTAAGAAAAACGCAGGGGAATTGTCTAACACGGAGGGAACGAAGTCTAGCACAGAAATGATAAAGCGCTGCGAAAAAATTACGCAGCGCCTCTGTTCACAATCAATACTGTGCTTGTTGGTACTCCGAGGGGGATTGGCCGTACTGCTCCTTGAAGCAAAGGGCAAAGTAGGAAAGATGGTTGAAACCAACCTGGAAGGCAATTTCTGAAACGGAGCCGCTTTTCTGCCGCAACAATTCCGCGGCACGCTTCAAGCGCATGGTGCGCATGAATTCACCGGTGCGCTGGCCTATCAGTCCGCGCAATTTCCGGTTTAGGTGCGCCCGGCTCATGGCCATGGCTTGGGCCAAACTCTCGGGACCGAACTTATCATCCGCAAGATGCTTTTCCAGCACCTCCATGATGCGCTGCAGAAATTTTTCGTCGGCAGAGGAAATGGACAAGCTGCCGGAATTATTGCCGGGAGTTAACAATTGCTGGCGAAAGCGTTCCTGCAATTTTTGCTGCCGGGTGATCAAATTCCGAACCCGCAGTTGCAGTTCGCGGCCGTGCACCGGTTTGGTCAGGTAATCATCCGCGCCCAATTCCAAACCTTCCAGCTTGCTCTCGCCCGAGCCTTTGGCCGTCAGCAGAATAATCGGAATGTGACTGGTCAGCTCATGAGATTTTAAATCCCGGCAAAGCTCAAAGCCGTCCTTCTGGGGCATCATCACATCGCTCACGATCAAGTCGGGGATCACCGCCAGCGCCTTTTTGAGTCCCTCGGCGCCGTCAACGGCTTCCAGGACATGACAACCCTTTTGCAAGTGCCGGCGCAGGTAGTTCCGCATATCGGCATTGTCCTCGACCAACAAAATTCTGGGCAGATTCGCGGATGCGCCACGCTCTTGCTTCGGGATTGCTGGCTCACGGCCATCATGCTTAAATGCCGCCCAGGCGTTCAAATCCATTCCAATTGCTTCTTCCTCCCAAAGAACTTCCGAGACAACCTCTTCGGGTTTGAGATGCGACTTGCCCTGCGGCAAGCGAATAATGAACTCACTGCCCACGCCTTCGCTGCTGGTTACCGATATTTCGCCATGATGAAGCGCAATGATTTCTTTGGTCAATGCCAGGCCGATGCCGGTGCCGGATTCTCGCTTGGTGTTCTCCTCGCGATAGCGATAAAAATAGTCGAAAATGTGAGGCAAGGCCTTTTCCGGAATGCCGGCGCCCGTGTCGCGCACACAAATTTCGAGCTGTTGCGTTGCTGCGTCAGGCTTTCTCACATGAACTTCGACTCTTCCGCCAGCCGGTGTAAACTTGAGGGCGTTAAAAAGCAGATTGATAAAAACTTTCTCCATTTTGTCGGGATCAAAATACACGCTCTCGTTTTCAAGTTGATCGCCCACTTGCAACTCCAGGCCAAGGCCTTTTTGCCGGGCGTACGATTCAAATGCCGCAACCAGAGCTTTTAGAAAAACAACCAGCCGCACCGGCCGCGTTTGCAATGCCATTTTGCCGCCTTCGAGTTGCGCCAAATCCAGCAGTTGATCGACGAGACGCTGCAACCGCATGGTGTTGCGCTGCATCATCGTCAGTAGCGGCCTGGCCTGCTCCGCCCGTGAATCTTCGAGCAACTCTGCAAGCGGCCCGCTGATGAGCGTGAGCGGCGTACGAAATTCATGCGATATGCCCGCGAAGAAACGCGATTTCAAATGATCCAATTCTTCCAAGCGCTCGGTGCGAACATGCTGAAGCTTAAGCTCGTGCCGCAGGCGCGCGCGCTTCAACTCATACTGCCGCAGACC
Source organism: Cytophagia bacterium CHB2 (assembly GCA_030263535.1). Lineage (NCBI taxonomy): Bacteria > Pseudomonadati > Bacteroidota > Cytophagia > Cytophagia bacterium CHB2. The sequence goes on along the minus strand of SZPB01000057.1, from coordinate 9,525 downwards.
GAGAAACGCCAGGACCAGGGCCGCAAAATAAAGCACATAAGCCCACCAGGTTTCCCACCAAAAGGGCGCAACGCTAAGCTGCACGGCAGCGCCTTCTTCGTTCCATTTGCCGTCATTATTGCATGCCTTAACCCGAAAAGTATAGTGCCCCTTCGGCAGGTTGGTATAGAAAGCCGTGCGCCGCGTGCCCGCGTCGATCCAATCGTGATCATAGCCTTCGAGTTTGTATTTGAAGTACACGCGCTCGGGAATCGCATAGCTCAACGCCGTGTAGCGAATCGCCAGCTCGCGTTCGTTTGAGGCCAACGAAATCACGGCCGCGTCCAGCGCAATTTCACGGTGTTGGTTTGCGGTAATCTCTTCGATATAAACCGGCGGAATGACTTCGTTGATCGGCATGTTGTTGGGATCAACGCTGACCACGCCGGCAGTGGAAACAAACCATAACCGGCCATCGCGGCTTTTCCAGGCCACTGGCTGACGGCGGCCATTGCACTCGGCTTGGCGCATGCCGTCGAGATGATCATAAGATTGGCAGGTGATCAAGCCGGCTTTTCCTTCGGCAAAATCATTAAGCTGCTGCTTGCTGGCGCAAAAAATACCGCGGTTGCCGCTGAACCACAGGTTGCCTTGATCATCTTCCAGAATTGAAAACAGGCAATCAAAGTAGAGGCCGTGACTGGAATTAATGTTGACAAACTGGCCATTTTTGTAGCGATATAACCCTTGTTCATCAGTCGCGATCCACAAAACGTGTTCATCGTCCTTATAAAGTGCGTTCACGCCGTTTGCAGTGAAACCGTCCTTCGTGGAGAAACGGTAAATATCGCCATCGATGAGCCGGTACAGGCCCTTCTTAACCGTACCCGCCCAAACTTCGCCATCCACGGGTTCGATAATCGATGTAATGTCTCCTGATGCGCCCTGTGCATTATCTACCAGCCGAAAATTCGTAAACTGGTGACCATCATATTTGGTTAAATAACCGTAAACCGAACCAATCCACAAATCACCACGAGCATTCTCAAACAAAGAAATAATGCTTGGTTGTGGCAAGCCCATTTCATCTCTAAAGGTTCGCAAAAGACCATTATTGAAATAGTATAGACCGGTAAAAGTCCCAATCCAAAGCCCCCCGCCAGTGGCAGGAAAAACTGCCCCAATCATGTTATGATGTAAATCCTTTTCTAATTTTAAAGAATTGATACTAAAGCGGTCAAGCTCCATAACTCCATCCTGCCTTAGTCCTACCCAAATTTTGCCAGCTTCGTCTTCACAGACAGTAGAACCGTAATTGTCTCTAAGCCCTTCAATCTTGCCAATGGTAGAAAACTTATTATCACTGAGCTTTAATAAACCGCCTTCTCCAGCAAACCAAAGATTGCCTTCCCGGTCTTCAATTACGTTAGTGAAGTACTTATGCCCAGCAGGCAATCCAATATCTGGAGTCAAAGATTCAAAGCGCCCCTGAGCATATCGTATGATTCCTCCGCCCTCAGTGCAGAACCATAGATTTTCATCTACATCCTCGTGAATGGCTCTAATAGTATAAGGCGTGGGAAGTTCTGCTGGCTGATATGGCCGTATTCGTTGATCTTGCCACAGAAATATCTTCCCCCCCGAGGTACCCAAAACGATATCACCATTACGCCTATTTCCCAAGCCAAAAAACAAAAGCCATCCGTCCATCGTCGGAGAATATTGTGTGACGGAATTCACGACGTGAAGGCCATTCTGAAAATTTGCGATCAATAGATTGCCGTAGGAATCCTCATGCACCCTCAGGGCCCACTGCGTCGCTGCGGGATTGCCAAATACAAGAGTTCGAAGTTTTCCTTCTTCCCAAATCGATACACCACCTTCGGTTGCAAAATAGATGCGGTGATCATTGCCGATGGCAATATCAAAGACGATATCGCTGGCCAGCCCATGTTCTGTTGTATAGGATTTGAACGCTTTCCCATCAAAACACGCAACGCCTCCGCCATTCGTGGCAAGCCAGAGGTTGCCTTCCCAATCTTCTTTGATCTTCCAAACAAAATTTTCGCGCAATCCGGGATACTTGCTTTTTTCGAACAACACAAAACGCACGCCGTCAAACCGCACCAACCCCTCCTGGCTGGCGAGCCAGAGATAGCCTTTGGAATCTTGAAACACGTCTTTTAAAGCATTCATCGGCAAGCCGTGCTCGGCTTGATAAAGACGGATGTCGTATTGGGTGATGCGTTTGTTCGGATCGAGGGCGAGGAGCGGCGCTATCCCAAGAAGAATGCTTTCCAGAAGCGCCAGAAGAATGTACTCTCTTTTGAAGGAAGGGGTAAGCCGGCTGAGCGTCATGGTGTGCCCCACATTGAGTTAGAGTTTACTGTAATGCAATAGTCCGTTTTTATGAACAGAAGAAAGTTCTCACTTCACCGCCACTGCCATCAGCGTCGTATCATCTTCGAATTGCTTCTTGCCGCTGAATTGTTGCACGGACTCGAATACGGCTTTCACCAGTTTCGCCAGGGTCAGCGTCCCGCCCGGGCGGGATTGTGCCGCCAGCCAGTCATCGACCACCTGCTTGAGTCCTGCCGCGCCGAATTGTTTGCGGTCTTTGGTTTTGGCTTCGGTGATGCCGTCGGTGTAAAAGAGCAGCAAATCGCCGGACTGCAAATCGAATGTTTCGACGAAGCGGTTGGTGTTGGGATCGAGTCCCAGCGGAATGCCGACCGCGCGCAACTCCTGCCAGGCCTCGCCGCTAGCATGGCGAATCAGCGGCGGATTATGCCCGGCGCTGGCAAATTCGAGCAGCTTTTTTTCCAGATCGAGCACGCCAGCGAAAAATGTGACAAAGACCTTGCCCTGCGCATATTCATAAATGAGGCGGTCAAGATTGCGCATCATCGTAACGAGATCCTGGCGATGCGAGATTTCGGAATAAAGCCCGCCGTGCAACGTCATCACCACCAGTCCGGCGGGCAGGCCTTTACCGACCACATCGCCGATGGCAATGAGATAGCGCGTTTCACTGAGCGGCACAAAGTTCAAATAATCCCCGCCGATTTGTTGGGCGGCGGCAAAGCGAAACGCCATCTCGAAGGCCGGATGGGAAAATTCCGATTCGGGCAACAAGCGTTGCTGCACGGCTTTGGCGGCGCGCATTTGGTTTTTAAGGCGATGTTTCTCCGCCATTTCTTTGTGCAGCAGGGCATTGGCAATGGCCAGCGAGGTTTGATCGGCCAGCACTTGCAACATGGTTTTGCGATGCTCGGGCAAACCCTTGAGCGCTTTGCGGCTGTCGAGGTAGAGCACGCCAAAAATCAAATCCTTGACAAAGTGGCCGGGCGCTTCAGCATCGTGCGCCGTAGAAACCTCGAGCGCGTGTGGCGACTTCAGCGGCAGGCAGAGGATGGTGCTCAGATTAAGCGAAACAATGCTCTGATTGGCGCTAAAGCGTGGATCGTGCAAGGCTTGCTCGCGAATGAGCAGTTCTCCCGTCTTGACGGTTTCATCGATGGTCGAGCGGCTCACCGTGAATTCGTCATGCTGCAAATCATCTTTGGTGAGATTATAAAACACGGCGGGCTTGAGCTTGAGATTGCGATCATAGAGAAAAATGATGGCGCGTTCGGCGCGCGTGAGATTGACGGCAAACTCTGCGGCGATTTCGAGCACGCGATTGGAAAGCGCTGCGGATTTGGCGCTGTCACCAAGATCTTTGATGGCCGCGAGAAATTTGTCCTGCGTGAGCAAAACCCGGTTCTGGCCGCTTTTCGCCAGCTCGGTGGTGCGGAACAGCAGCATGATCTTGCCGATGGTAACCAGATCGAAATCCTTCAACTCACGGCGTTCGATCTTCGTATCATTCACCAGCACACCATTGCTGCTGCCCAAGTCCTGAATAAAAAAACGCCCCTCCGCGCAGTCGATGCGCGCGTGCGTGCGCGAAACAGAGTAGTCGAGCAGGACGATGGTGTTGTCGTAATGCCGGCCCAGGGTGGCGCCGGATTCAAAAATATAATAGGAGGCGGCCGGATCCTTCTCCCCCACCTCCTTCAAAACGGCGAGAAACAACGGCGCGCCGCAGCTTCCACAGTGATGAAACTGTTTGGGATTGAGGGATTGACATTGGGTGCAGCGCATGGGTTTATCCTTGGGGCTTTAGAGCCGAAGCCGGCACAAAAACAGAGTTGGAATAGACATCGGGTCAAATAGCCAAGGCGGCACGAAGCCGACCTTGAATTTCCAGCCAATCACGATCCGACAGATGCCCAATGACAGCAACGCTTGTTACGGGCAGTGTGGCTAAAAAAACTCTGAAAACAGAAGGACTATGTAGACCAGCAATGGCCCAATCTTGCAAAGTATAATCGGTAGGTCCCGTTGCACTTCTGCATTGTGTCGTGAGTAAGCCAAGTACAACATCCGGACGATTGAGGTGGTAAACGTCCGAAGAGATAACGACGGCCGGTCGTCGCTTAATTCCCAATACCCAGGAAAATCAACCGTTACGACATCTCCAGGCTTGACCATTGTTTTCCCCCCTGGTTTTTATTCGTCCTGTTCCGCATGCTGCAATACTGCGACGGTTAGATCGTGAATGTCCTCGTCTGTCCAGGCCTCGCTTTCATCAACCGGTTTATTCGAGGCATAACGATCTTTTAAAAAAAGGACAAAATGTTGCACTTCCAAAATTCGTTCAGGCGGCAATACGCTTAGCGCCGTCAAAATTTCTTTTGCTTGGCTATTGGTCAACATGCGATAAGCCTCAAAAAATTATTTGTTGCAATTTAACATTCTCGCCTACTGGCCGCAATGTTTATTTTGGTGGCAGAAAACACGAACGTTTCCGGCCGCTACAATTCGTTTTAAACTCTGAAGAATTTTTGATACTGGTTCAAAAACAATACGGCTTCCAACTTCTTTCGTATCATTCGCGGTTTTCATTTCAAATCCTGTCCTCCAACACCTCCGGCCGCGGCTGGGGAATCACGACCTTATTTACCAACAAACCTTTGTTGCGAATAAACTCGGCGCCGGCTTGCACCGCGGCGGTGACAGCGGACACTTCGCCCGTCATCGTCACATAACCCTTGCCGCCAATGGCCATGGCAAGATGAATTTGCAGCAATTGCACGTTGGCAGCTTTTACGGCGGCATCAGCCGCTTCGATGATCGAAGCCACAGAGAACGTTTCGATAATGCCCAACGCGCCGGTTTCTGTGACGACGCGCGTGCCGCTGATCGCCGGAAACACTTCCGGATGCACGTTGGGAATGAGAAGGCTATCAACGACAGTCTCACCGCCGATTTCCATCCCCACCTCCATGCTTGAGGATACTGCCGCGGTTTCGCCCGCGACCATCACCATGAATTTTCCCGGGCAAATCGTGCGATTGAATACCATTTGCACTTGCGCCGTTTTCAACAGCGCGTCGGCCACTTCATAGCCTTTCGCGATGGAAGTGAGTTCGATTAAACCGATGGCGTTTTGCATGCTTTGTACTCTTTTGTCGTCGCCGTTTGTAGTCGCGCCTTCGGGCGCGCATTTTTTAATGAAAGGGAACGCGTGAAAAAGTCGACGAGTTGTCGATTACGAACGTCTCATGCCTGAAGGTATTACTACAAAGATAATGGCAAACTACGCTCTCGTGATCACAATGTTTTGTCCCACGTCCGTAATTTGACCGGCAATGCTCGCATGCGCCGGCACGCTCAACGCGCTCTCGGAAGCCCGGGCTAACAAATCGCCTGCACGCACGCGCTCGCCAACGCGCACCACCGGCGAGGGCGGCACGCCCACCGAAGGTCGCAGTGATATCGTGACATTCTCCGGCGCGATTTTGCCGGTGTAAAGCGGGGCTTCCGCTTTGAATTGATACAAACCCAACCGGCGCATCAGTCGCTCGGTCGGCACCGAACGATAAGGTTTTAGTGGATGCACGTCTTTCGCGAGTTTCTCCAACTGTTCCGGAGAAAGCCATTTGCCCTGCTGCTTCAAATCTCTTTTCGTTACCACGCAAACATTGCGCGGGTCCAATTCCTCCGGACAGGCCCAGAGCGTGCAGATATTGCATTCACAACACGCTTGCGCCCAATGCGTCAGCGAATCACTCATCGGGCCGGTGGTGAGCAGCGAACGCATCACCAAATGCGGCTGAATCGGATAGCCGAGCAGATAACGCGGGCACATTTCGGTGCACAAGCTGCATTGATCACACGCGGATTTGCCAATGCGCTTGAACGCTTGCTCGGATTGCATTTTGCGCCCGGCCAGATGCGTATTGCGGCCCAACACGATTATGCCGCTGGTCACGCGCGTAACCGGCGTGTCCAAATCCGTCACCACCTTGCCCATCATCGGACCGCCATCGAGCAAAACGAAATCATCAATGGTTGCTCCACCTGCCACCTGCAACGCTTCGCCATAACTCATACCCACCGGAAACCACGCGGTGAGCGGTTGTTTGACATGGCCATGGATCGTCATCAAAGAATGCGTCACCGGCTGGCCCTGCGCCGCGCGATGAATGTGATACAAGGTTTCGACATTCTGTACCACCACGCCTATGTGCAGCGGCAGGCCGCCGCCTGGAATGCGACGGCCGGTGCTGTGATAAACCACTTCATACTCATCACCGGCGGGATAAACATCCTCCATTTCAAAAAGTGAGATGTTTTCGCGCAAATGGGTTGAGACGGCGGCAATGGCTTTGCGATTTTTGTGTTTGATCGCAATGATGCCCTTGCGCGCGCCGGTGTGTTGCATGACGAGTTGCAGGCCGTCAATCATCTCCGCGGCGTAGTTTTCCATCAGCACTTTGTCTTTAAAGAGCAACGGCTCGCATTCCGCGCCGTTGGCGATCACGGTGTCGACGCGCGCATCGATCTTTTTGTAGGCGGGAAAACCCGCACCGCCGGCGCCGATAACGCCGGCCTCGCGAACCTGTTGGACTAAGCTTGGCATAATGAATGGCGATAAGATAATAAAGTTTTCGTGAGGCGCAACCGGGAATCTCGCAGTCACCGGGCGCCTCTGCATCTGCGCGCACGATGAACAAAAATTTTCATGGATTTTGCTTTGTTCATACCATCAAGACTATGCCAATTTTAAATCAGAGAAAAATGTCGCTCTCCGGCGACTCGAATTCATAAACCGCAAGAACAAGAGCGAACAGAGACAACGGAGATTTCACTCTGTTTGCTCGGTTCACTCCTGTTTCAAAAAGTCTAAACGCCCCAGCAGATGGAAAACATCGTTATCCGTTGGGTTGTTTCTATCCGCTGGAGAAAATTATCGCTTTTAGAACAACGCGTTTACTTTTCGAGACTACACCTTTTTCAAACAAGCTCAACATCAAGCCTCTTCGAGCAGCTTTAGACTCGGCCTGCAAGAGTAAAAAAACTTTTGATCGAATCAAGTTTGTGGGCTAAAACTTTCAGAATGTCGTGCAATGTTTTAAAAACAAGCCGTTCGAAACCGGTATGTCGATATCGCGTGCATGTTTTGCCTTCCTAAAATGGAATTTGATCAGTTTTTTTCATGAATAGCATTCACAGCATTTACTAATCTGAATTTAGATTTATCCCGTAACCTCAAAATAATCGATGCGAATGATTGTTTGTGCATGTCGCTGGGCAAAAACTGTCGCAAGCAAGTGAAATATCTTTAAATGTTCTTAATTTTTCCTTGACAATCAGAGGGCTTTTTCTATATTGCCGCAGCCAAAAAAAAGCTTGTGCCGGTGGAGAAAATGTGGATAACTCGTCAGAGTTGCATCTAAGGACGGACTAAATCAAGATTTTGCTTACAACTCTCGGCTTCACCTCATCGACAGAACTCACTCTTTGTAATTTTATTATAAAATGAAGTTGCCTCGCTTTTTCCGGCGCCACTTCATTTCGTGAAGAGAAAGCAAAAGACTTTTTACAAATATTTAGCATCCTTAGACAGGATTTTATCCACAATAACTGTGGATAACCTGTGATTATCTCAATTCGGCGAGGTCACGCGTCATTATGCTACAACTACAAAACGCTGAGCAAACCTGGACAAACTGCCTATCTATTATCCGCGACCAAATTCCCGAATCCACCTTTGGTACCTGGTTTGAAAGTACACGAGGAAAAGCGCTAGACGATAAAAACCTCGTGGTAGAGATTCCGAATGATTTTGTGTATCAGTGGTTGGAGGGGCATTATCGTGAGTTGGTGCACAAAGCCGCATTTCAAGTGTTGGGAGATGAGTACCTCGTCACCTATGTCCTTGCCGAAGCGCGGCCTCTAGAAAGCGAGAGCAAACCGGCGGAAAAAATTTCCGCGCCCAGCGCCCGCCTGACGCATGATCCTGCCAGTCAAATCAGCCCACATTACAAATTTCAAAATTTTGTCGAAGGTTCGAGCAATCAATTTGCGAAAGCCGCGGCCGTTGCCGTTGCCGAAGCGCCCGGCAAAACCTCGTTCAATCCGCTGGTGGTTTATGGCGGGGTGGGATTGGGCAAAACGCATTTGATTCAGGCCATCGGCAATCTCTCGCTCGACAACGCCATGGTCACCCGCGCGCTCTACGTCTCCAGCGAGCGTTTCACCAATGAGTTCATCAACTCGATTCAAAACAACAAGACCACGGAATTCAGCTCGAATTATCGCAATGTCGATTTGCTGATTGTCGATGATATTCAATTTTTTATGAATAAAGAGCGCACGCAGGAGGAATTTTTTCACACGTTCAATGCGCTCTATCAAAAGGGCAAACAGATCGTACTCTCCTCCGACCGGCCGCCCAAGGAAATCGTCGGCATCGAAGACCGCCTGCTCTCCCGTTGCCAGTGGGGATTGGTGGTGGACATCCAACCGCCGGATTTGGAAACACGCATCGCCATTTTGCAGCGCAAAGCGGAAGAGAATGGCATCGATCTGCCCAGCGATGTCATTCAATTGATCGCGCACAACATCACCAGCAACATCCGTGAGCTGGAAGGTTCGTTGATCCGGCTGCTGGCATTCGCCTCAGTCAACAAGCATGATATTACCCTGAATCTCGCCAGGCACGTTCTGAAAGACCTGTTCATTCAAAAGCTGCGCAATCTTACCGTTGAAGACATCCAAAAGGAAGTGTGTGATTATTATAAAATGCCGGATGACATGATGCGCGCCAAAACCCGCAAAAAGGAGGTGGCGCTCGCCCGGCAGATTGCCATGTACCTGGCCAAGAAACTCACCAAGCATTCGCTCAAAACCATCGGCCTGCATTTCGGCGGACGCGATCACACCACCGTGATTCATGCCATTGACGCCATCGAAAAGCTGATGGAAACGGATATCCAGATCAAATCGGAAGTGGACGTACTCAAACAACGTTTAAGCGTGGCCTGATTCTTATCCCACATTTCCTCTCGACGATAGCCGGCCTGGCAAATATTCCGGGGCTGTATGGCATATTTTTTCTATCTTAAAACGTTTACGTTCTCCAACCCTAAAATATGTGACTTTCGAATTTCGATCGCTGCCAAACAACCTTCATTTGGCGATCGGAACGATCAC
>SZPB01000056.1 GCA_030263535.1 Cytophagia bacterium CHB2 | reverse complement strand
CTACTGGCGCATCGTGCTGCCGCTGGCCAAGCCGGCGCTCGCCACGCTCGCCATTTTTGCCTTCATGAACAGTTGGAAGGATTTTCTCTGGCCGTTGATCGTTACCAGCCAAACCGAGATGCGGCCCGTGGAAGTCGGCATCGCTTCGTTCAGCACCATTTATGCGCTCGACTGGACGCATCAAATGGCGGCGGCGGTGATTGTGATGCTGCCGATCATCATCGTTTTCTGTTTGGCGCAAAGATATTTTGTGCGAGGAATCACACTCACAGGATTAAAAGGCTGAGATTCACCGAAGGGAAAGGTATGCTCAGAATTTTTTTTGCGATTACAGCATTGTTTTTGAGCCTGGCTCAGGCGCTCGCCCAGGATAATCTCGTTCCGGCTTTCAAGCTGCAAGCCAATGATCTCGAATTGTCGCGGCTGGCGCAACCCGGAACTTATTTTGACAAAGCCGGCAGCAAGTTTGCCATTCTCGGCTTCGAGAGCGGCTCGTTCGAAGCCTGGGCGTATCCCTTGAAACTCTTCCGCAATTTTGAGTTTTCCTTTCTGCTCGGCAGTTCGACTGAGCCGATCAAGGGCAAAGATATTGTGCGCTTTATTTCCGCCACGCCCGAGGCCACCACACTTACATTCACCTATCAATCGTTTGCCGTTCGCGCGATTTATCTCACCCCGGTTTCCGAACCGGGCGCAATAATTTTGCTCGAGGTCGATTCAACCGAGCCGCTGACCATCATTTGCAGCTTCCTGCCGGTTTTGCAGCCCATGTGGCCGGCGGGCATTGGCGGGCAATATGCGCATTGGGATAACGGCATGAAAGCATATCTCATTTCGGAATCCTCGCGCATGAACCACGGCTATCTCGGTTCTCCGGCAGCCTCGGGCATTTCATACACACCCGCTCACATGCTTTCCGATGTGCCGAATCAATTCAAGATCGAGATCAAAGACGTTGCAGCAGTCAAAGGAAAATATATTCCCATCATCATGGCCGGCGGCAAAGGCAAGCGCGATGAAATCAAAACCGTCTATCAAAAACTCGCAGCGCAACCGGAACAATTCTACCAACAAAATGTCGCTTATTACCGCCGACTGCGGGAGGGCACGCTGCAAGTCATCACGCCGCAACGCGAATTGAATCTCGCGTTTGAATGGGCAAAGATTGCTTACGACAATTTGCGCGTCGATCATCCCACGCTCGGCAAGGGCTTGGTGGCGGGACTCGGCGCCTCCGGCACCAGCGGCCGCCCCGGTTTCGGCTGGTTTTTCGGCGGTGATGCTTTCATCAATAGTTTCAGCATGAACAGTTATGGCGCATTCGAGGCAGTGAAGGAAGCGCTTGCGTTCACGCAGAAATGGCAACGCGACGACGGCAAAATGGCGCACGAACTTTCCCAGGCCGAAGGCTATATCAATTGGTTTAAAGATTATCACTATGGTTATATTCACGGCGACACCACCCCGTTTTATTTGTGCGCGATGTACGATTATCTCACCATGACCGGCGATGAAGCCTTCATCAAAAACAGTTGGCGATCGATTAGGCGAGCATATGAATGGTGCCTCTCGACCGACGCCAATCGCGACGGTTTGATGGACAACAGCAAGGCCGGGCTTGGCGCGTTGGAGTTTGGTTCGCTGACGAACATTGCAACGGATATTTATCTCGCTGCTGTTTGGGTGCGCGCCGCCTGGGCGATGTCAACACTCGCGCAGATCGCCGGCGAGAAAAACTACGCGCTCAAAGCACAACGTGATTTTGAAAAAGCGCAGCAAGCATTCAACGAAAAATTTTGGGATGACAAGCTGCGGCAGTATTCGTATGCCTTCAACGCCCAAGGCGAACACGTCGCTGAAGTTTCGCCCTGGGCTGCGGTAGGGTTGATGTGGAATCTCGCAGATCCGCAGCGCAGCGCGCTGTCGCTTGAAAAATTGAATTCATCGGAATTGACCACGGATTGGGGCGTGCGCAGCATTTCAATCAAAAGCCGCTTGTTCGAACCGCTGAATTACAACTATGGCGCGGTGTGGCCCTTTCTCACCAGTTGGGTGGCAACCGCGCAGTACCAACATCATTTTGCTTTGCAGGGTTATAATTCACTGATGGCAAGCGTGCGGCACACATTTGACAACGCGCTGGGTTTCGTTACGGAGGTGTTCTCCGGCTATCACAACAGTTGGCCGCAGGAAGCGGTCGCGCATCAGGGCTTTTGCAGCGCCGGCGTAGTGTTGCCGCTGGTACGTGGCATGCTCGGACTCGCCGGAAATGCCCTCGACAAACGAATCCATTTTGCGCCACAGTTTCCGGCAGATTGGCCGGACGTCACGATTCGAAGTTATCAAGTTGGAAAGGAAGCTTTTTCTTTTCACTATGAAAGAGAAATCAGTCAAATCAAACTCACGGCAAAAAGCAAGGGTATTGAACCCTATACCTTGCAATTTGCGCCGGCTCTCGGCATAGGCAGCAAGATTCAAAGCGCATACGTGAATGGAATCCCCGTCAACTTTTCGCCCTCCGTTTCTGCACAATCGATTCAACCAGTAATCGAGTTCATGTTGACGGATTCTGCAACGGTTTTGATCAACTTCGAACCGAACGTCGAAATTTTGCCGCCGGTGATTACCACCAAAACCGGCGACACCAACAAAGGCTTGAAGATTATCTCCGCGCATTGGCAGGAGGGCAGGCTGACACTCACCGTCGAAGGCCTTGCCGGTGAAAACTACGAATTAGGAATTGTGCAGGGCGAAAGAATTCAGGCCGTGCACGGCGCACGGGCGAGCGCCAACATGTTGGTGATGAAGATGCCGGACGGCGCGGCCGGTGAGTTCGTCAAGCATGAGATCGTGATTGAAACAGAGTAATGCCGGATACAAGAGTTCAGCAAATGATCTTGCGATGGCTTGGCCATTGCATTTGGTTTGATTGGAGAGTAGTTGATCGTTGATCTGGCCACAACCGCGAACGCAAAGAGAACGAAGAATTCTTATGAAAAAATTTGATCCCATTGCAGATCTCTCCCGTCGTGATAAATGGTACCTGAGCGGCAATCGCCTGCAATGGGCGCCGCCGTTTCCGCAATATCTCGATTATCCCGGCTTTTGGGATGAAGCGAGTTATTTCAATTATGAATTTGCGCCGCTGTTTACCTGGGCATTGCTTGATGAAGACGGCCGGGAAATCCCATTGGAGTTTCGATCACGCAAATGGCGGCCTGATTTTCTCCAGCAAAAATATAACGCGGTTTCGCGTCAGCGACGGCGAAAAGATGAACAATTGCGCCTGGTCGAGCAGAAAACAATTCTTGCGAACGATGTTGCAAGCTGTCTCGTGCGCTTGCGCAACCGTTCGAGTAAAAAGCTGCGGCTGCATTTTGTCGTTTGGACGGTGCAACAATCCTTCCCCGTCAAACAAACCTCCTGGTTGTCAGAGATTACTTTTGACGGTGAGACGATAACTTTTGTCAAAAATCTAAAACCTGCGGATAGGCCTCAACTGCGCATTGCTGTCAGCCTGGGTATGAATCAAGCAGTAACCTCGCATGCCATCAGTCTCAGCCAACGTTCGGCGTTACAACCGCATTGGCGCTTCACGCCGTTTTACGAGACTTTTGTCGCGGGAAAGTTGCCGGACACGGTTAAGATCAGCAGCATAGATAACGAGGGCTTGCTCTATTTTGCTTTACATACGGAAATCAACTTAAAACCGCAGGGTGAAAAGAGTGTTGTTGTTGGACTGGCCATTGCGCCGCAGACAGCGCCGCCCAAAATTTTGCCGGAGACGTTGCAGAAATCGCATCCAATCAAAGCAAACCGGGAGAGTTGGCGCAGTTATCTCTCCCAAGTTCCTCAGTTTCAGTGCTCGGACGAATACTTCACGCGCTATTACTGGTATCGTTGGTACGGTTTGCGCTTAAATACGATATCCGTGCAGGAAGGAAATTATCAACACCCATTTGTTTGTGAAGGCATCGAATATTTTCGCGCGCCGATCTCCTATAGCGCGATGTGCCACATGCGCGAGAATCGCTGGCGTCTTGATCCTGCGCTGGCAGCCGGCAGTTTACTCACGTTTCTTGATAATCAACGCGAAGACGGCGGTTTGCGCGGCTATATCGACGTTAATCAGTATCGCCAGGAGTTATTTTATCATGCCGATTGGGGCAATGCCGTGCTTGAACTCCAGCGCATTCACCCTTCGCAGGAATTTCTCGCAGCGATTTATCCGGGATTGAAACGCTACGCCGAATATTTCGATCGCGAGCGCGACGCGGAAAACAGCGGATTGTATGACATCGATAATCAATACGAAACCGGTCAGGAATTCATGTCGCGCTATCTTGCGGTTGATCCCCGCGCGGATCATGACAATTGGGGCGAGGGGTTTCGTCTTAAAGGCGTCGATGCGACGGTTTACATTTACGAGTTAAAGCGCGCGTTGAGCCGCATGGCCGCGCAACTCGATCGCGCAGAGGAGGCGAAAGCCTGGCAGCACGGCGCTGAAAAAATTAAAGCCGCGGTTTTGCAGCTCATGTGGGATGAGAAAACAGAGATGTTTTTTGATGTTGATCCAAAAATCGGACAACGTACCGGCGTGAAAGCGGCGGTTTGTTTTTATCCTTATTTCACGGACATTGTCTCACATGCGCATCTGTCGGGTTTGAAAAAACATTTGTGCAATCCCAATGAATTCTGGACGCCGTTTCCGGCGCCTTCTTCAAGCGTTGATGATCCGCTTTTCAGCGCCGCGCCGGAATGGAAAGGCAAGCGCATGAAATGCCCGTGGAATGGCCGCGTCTGGCCCATGACAAACAGCCACCTCGCCGAGGCGCTGGCGCAAACTGCGATTCGATTCAATGATGAAGAATTGCAAACGGTTGCGGTTGAGTTTATCACCAAGTTCATTCACATGATGTTTTTTGACGGCGATCCCCGGCGGCCGAATTGTTTTGAGCATTACCATCCGTTCACCGGCAAGCCCGCCCTCTACCGCGGGGTCGATGATTATCAGCATTCATGGATCAATGATCTCATTCTCAAATATGTTTGCGGCATTCGCCCGCACGATGAGGGCGTGACGATTTCTCCGTTTCCATTCAAGTTGAAGGCGTTTGTGTTGGATGACATCATGATGCGTGGCGTGAAGCTCAAAGTCGAACGCAACGGCAAAAAATTCCGCGTTTGGCGAAACGGCGAATTCATTGCAAAAAGCGAGATTGGCCAGACGGTGGAGTTGAGCTGATTTGTACGAGTATCTTGTCATCCTGGAAGGATTCTGTGAAATTCTGGGCCTCATGTCGAGTATTTCACAAGATTCTCTGAATGACAATTCGGGTGCATACTCCTAAGAACCAACTCAACGGAGCACCAAACCGAAAGAAATCTGATTGCAATGTGAACATTTGATTACCGACATTCAATTTGACAATCAGCCATTTTTTGGCTAAGTTTCGTCTTAAAATTCGTTGTCACCTGTGCCTTCATGCGAAAACTCAAGCATTTGTTGGAATATCTCGGACTGCTGCTGCTCGTGCAAATCGCAGCGGCTGTACCGCGGCGGACCTTGCTCGCGTTCGGCGCGGGCCTGGGAAGATTTACATTTTCGATTCTGCGCATTCGCCGGCGCGTTGCGCTGGAAAATTTGCAACATGCGTTTCCCGAAATGCCGCGCGCAGAATTGCAGGCTATCGCGCGCAACAATTATGAAAATTTCGGCAGGATGATGATGGAATATTTTCGCCTGCCGAAACTTTCAGCGCAAGAGCTTGATCAGCTTGTGAGATTCCGTGATAGCGGACATGAACAGCTTTGGCAGCAAGCGCTGGCAGAAGGCCGCGGCGCGATTTGCATGACCGGGCATTTCGGCAATTGGGAATATCTCGGCGCGATGGTGGCGCGGCGCTTTCCCATGGTTTTTCTTTATCAAGCGCAGAACAATCCCTATGCCGATCAGCTCATTCGGCGCACGCGCCAACAGATGCACATGGCCAGCATTCCGCGCGGCTCTGCGATGAAGGGCATTTTGAAAGCATTGCGCGAGAAAAAATTCGTAGCGATTCTCGCGGATCAAGATGCGGGGCAATCCGGCATTTTTGTTGGTTTTTTGGGCCGGCCCGCCTCCACCGCGCGCGGCCCGGCCGCGTTCGTGTTGCGCAGCGGCGCGCCGATTCTGTTCGTTGTCGCCATTCGCCAGGCTGATGGAACGCATGTTATAGAAAGTGATTGCCTGCGTTTCGATGACCTTGCCGCAACCTTGAGTGACGAAGAAAAAATTCGCGAGATCACCACGCGCTGGAGCAAGGTTTTGGAAGATTATATTCGCCGCTATCCCGATCATTGGTTTTGGATGCACCGGCGGTGGAAAACCCAGCCGCATTCACTTGAAACGCAACCGTCTACCGCCCGGGCGGTTAGTCCCGAAGCATGAATCATCGCAAGAACCAGCAGAGTTTTTCATTAGCAACCGCCCGGGCGGTGGTACTTTCGGACTGATACTAGTTGAGTTTGATGCCATCCGCCCGAAAAATTCTGATCGTGCAAACCGCCTTTATCGGCGATGTGATTTTGGCAACGCCGCTGGCGCAAGCGGCGCATGAGATATTCGCACCTTGCCAGGTTGATTTTATGGCCATCCCGGCGGCAGCAAATTTGTTGGAAAAAAATCCCAGTATCGACCGGGTTTTGATCTTTGATAAACGAGGCCAACAGCGCGGCGCCAACGCGCTTTGGCGTTTTGCAAAAGCCATGCGCTCAGAAAATTATGATCTCGCGATTGTACCGCATCGCTCACTGCGCAGCGCCTTGTTGGTTTGGCTGGCGCGTATTCCGCAGCGCATTGGGTTTGATCGCAGCGCCGGCGCATTTTTGTTCACTCAGCGTGTGCGCTATCAAG
Organism: Cytophagia bacterium CHB2; assembly: GCA_030263535.1. Lineage (NCBI taxonomy): Bacteria > Pseudomonadati > Bacteroidota > Cytophagia > Cytophagia bacterium CHB2. The sequence goes on along the minus strand of SZPB01000056.1, from coordinate 16,161 downwards.
AAAAACACGAAGTCGAACGCAACCTCGATTTGCTGCGGCCTTTCGGAGAAATTCCGGAGAAGCTGAAGCCGCGAGTAGATTGGGACGAGGCTGATGCCGCGCGAGCCACAGAACTCACGAAAAATGCCGACTCGAAACGCATTTGGTGCGCGCTGGCGCCGGGATCGGTTTGGGCAACGAAGCGCTGGCCCGCCGATCGTTTCGCCCAGCTCGCAAACGCCTTGATCGCCGAACTGAATACGAGTGTCTTTTTGATTGGCGGCGAAAGCGACGCGGGGCTTTGCCGTGAAATTCAGCAAGCCGCAGGCGAAAATTGTTTGAGTCTGGCTGGCGCGCTGTCGTTGCGGCAATCCGCGGCGCTGCTCGATCGTTGCGCCGTCTTGATCAGCAATGACAGCGCGCCGACGCATCTCGGCGTTGCAACGAATTGCAAAGTGCTGACGATTTTCGGACCGACTGTGCCGCGTTTCGGTTTCGCGCCCTACGGCGAAGGTCACGGCGTCATCGAGCACGATTTGCCGTGCCGGCCTTGCAGCACGCACGGCTCGCAAAAATGCCCGATTGGAACGCATGCCTGCATGCTGGAGATTGCGGTTGAGGAAGTTTTCGCGCGCGTTAAAGCAATGATCACGCGTCAAAAATTTCAGACAGCCAAATGAATGTATTGAAAATCAACGCCGACCATCCCGAGCCCGAAAGCCTAACGCTCGCCGTCAACGCGCTGCGCGAAGGCCAGGTGATTGCCTACCTCACCGACACGGTGTACGGCCTCGGTGTTGATGCCAGGCTGCCCGGCGCGATCGATCAGATCTATGTTCTGAAACAGCGCGTTACTGAAAAAGCATTGCCGGTTATTATTGCCAGCAACAACATGCTGTCAGGATGGGTCAAATACATTTCGCCGCTGGCGGAAAAGTTGATGAACGAGTTTTGGCCCGGGCCATTGACTCTTGTTTTTGAAGCGACGAAAAAAGTGCCGCAGAATTTGATTGCGGCCAGTTCGACTCTGGCTGTGCGCGTGCCGGCGCGCGCGCTGCCGCGGCTTTTGAGTGAACAGCTCAACGCGCCCATCATTTCGACCAGCGCCAATCTCGCCGGCCGCCCGGCAGCGCTTACGGTTGCAGATATTACCGACCAGTTCGGCGAGACGATTCCATTAATTTTAGATTCGGGAGCCGCCTCGACTTCCTTAGCTTCAACGATTTTAGATGTCACGATCGATCCGCCGCGTTTGCTGCGCGCCGGCGCTATTCCCAAAGAGGCGATCATTAAATCTATCGGAGATATTCAAACGTGAATTCAAACCAGCCTTTTAATATACTCTTCGTGTGCAGCGGCAACAGTTGTCGCAGCCCGATGGCGGAGGCGCTGCTGCGCATGAAGCTGCCTTCACGCTTGCAAGACGAGGTTGACATTCAATCCGCCGGTACATTGGGCATCAACGGCATGCCGGCAGCAGATTTCGCTATTAACGTTGTCGGAGAAATGGGCGGCGATTTGCATGGCCATCGTTCACAAGGCGTCACGCCGGACTTGGTGGCAAAGTCCGATCTGATTCTGGCGATGGCAAATGAGCATGTCAATTACCTGCAGCGCAAATACCCCAATTACCGCGAAAACGTTTTTCTGTTGAAACGCTTTGCGAATGATGATATTCCCGATGATCCGGATATCGAAGACCCCATCGGTTTTGGCAAAGCCGTTTATCGCGAATGCGCGGATATCATTGCCGAGGAATTGGATCGCGTCATGCCCGCGATCGTGAAGCTCGTGCAAAATCATCGCCGGGAAACGGCGTGAGTTTGTTGCAGCGGGTTTTACTGTCGCGCACGGACCGCCTGGGTGATGTGATTTTGTCGACGCCCGTTGCCACCGCGATCAAGAAGGCATTTCCGGCTGCTGAAGTTCATTTTCTCGCGCGGAATTATACCGCCGATATTTTGGAGATGCATCCCGCGGTTGACGGCATCATTCGCATTGATGAGGTGAATGAGGCTGGCGCTTTGTCAAAACTGTTGCGTCAATATTCGTTCGATGCGGTGGTGGCGCTTTATCCCCGCCCGGCGCTGGCGTGGGCTTTTGTGCGCGCGGGAATTCCGCTGCGCGTGGGCACGGGATATCGCTGGTACAGCCTGCTGTACAATCGCAGGATTTATGAGCATCGCAAACATGCGGCGCGGCATGAAGCGGAATTCAATTTGCAATTGCTCGCACCGCTGGGCATCAACGATGCGGAAGTTGAATTTCAGGTTCGCTTCGATAACGAAATTGAAGCAACGCTTGCCAATAAATTGGCGGCAAACGGCATTGAGAAAAAGTTTGTGGTCATGCACCCGGGCAGCGGGGGTTCGGCGCGTGATTGGCCGCCGGAACATTTTGCAGCTTTGGCAAAGCATCTTGTGTCTGAAAAGAAACATCAAGTCGTTTTGACCGGGCATCAGGGTGAACAAATGCTCACACAGCAAATTCAGCAATTGTCCGGCGAGAAACTGATTGATCTGGCTGGCCGTTTAACGTTGAAAGAATTGGCGGGCGTCATTCGCCGCGCCGCGTTGTTCGTGGGAAACAGCAGCGGGCCTTTGCATCTGGCGCGCATGGTGGGAACGCCGGTGACAGCGTTTTATCCGCCGATCACGGCATGCCGCCCCGAGCGTTGGGGCCCGTATGGCTGCCGCGCCGATGTGCTGATGTCGCAACAGGAAGAATGTTTTCGCTGCCGCAAATCGCAAGAGCGCGTGTGCGCATGCATGCGCGCGATTTCCGTCGAGCAGGCGATACTCAAACTTGAAGAGATGCTATGAAGCACAGGACGTACCTGAGATTAAAATTGTCAAACGTGTTTTGGAGCGTTGCATTTTTTTCTTCTCTGTGGACATCTGCGTTATTTTCTCAGCAGACCGGCTCTGCCAACGGCGCCGATTCCAGCAATAACGCAGCGCCCTTGCGCGTTATCGTCAACCGCGCATTCAATGTCGGCGAAGAATTAAGTTATATTGTGCGCTACGGCCCGATCGTCGCCGGCTCGGCAAAAATGTCCATTCCCGAAATCGTGAACGTGAATGGCCGTCCGTGTTATCATCTCTTGTGGGAGGCCTGGACGAATTCTTTCTTTTCGAGATTCTATAAAGTCGAAGACAAGCTCGGCTCGTTCGTCGATGTTGACGGCATTTTCACCTGGCGCTATGAAAAGCAGCAGCGCGAAGGCAGTTTTCGCGATGATCGTGTCGTGGATTTCGATCTGGAGCGGGGCCTGGCGATCACCACGAAAAACAGCAAGCGTGACACGGTCGCCATTCCGCTGTTCGTGCAGGATGTCGTTTCAGCGTTTTACTACATTCGCACGCAAAAGCTCGCGCCGGGCGATACCGTCTTTGTCGACAATTATGACAACGGCAAGATTCTACCGCTGAAAATTATCGTGTATCGCCGCGAAAAAATCAAAGTGAGGGCGGGCAAATTCAACTGTCTTGTGGTTGAACCGCAGATGAAGACGCCCGGCTTGTACAACCAAAAAGGCCGGCTCATCGTCCACATTACCGACGACGACCGCAAGATTCCCGTTTTGACGACGACGGAGCTTTACATCAAGGCATTCAACCTGGGCAATGTGGTTGCGGAGTTGGAGGAGATTAAGGGAGTGGAGGGGTATTGAGGTTATCACTACAAAAATGTTATATGTGGCCACAAACTGGATGCGCCTACTGGTGATCGAGTTTGAATTTCGCGTCTCCGAATCAACAACGAATCGACAACAGGCCCGGCGCTGACCGTGATCGTTGAAAACGGTGTCGCAGCAAAAACAACTTGCACATTTGGCGTCGAAAACCATATTATAAAGAAGAACAAAATCGATTGCGTTACTGAAAACAAGGTAATGACAATGCAGACAGAAACAATTAGCATTTCGCTCGACACGGATTCTGCGCAAATCTATGCGTCTGCTTCCGCAGAAGACCAAAAGAAAATGCAACTTCTGCTGAGTCTGTGGTTGCGTGAATTTGGCGCATCATCCAAGCCGTTGAATGTATTGTTGGATGAAATCAGCGATAAAGCGCAAGCACGCGGTTTGACCCCCGAGATTTTGAACACACTTCTCCATGAGCGCTGACCTGCATTTTATCTTCGACAGCAATGCACTTGTTAGTGCCTCGTTGCTGAAGAAGTCGATCTCACGTCAAGCTCTGGACCGTGCCCGCCAGCAGGGCAAATTACTCTTTTCACTGCCTACAATAACTGAACTAAATGAGGTTCTACGGCGGGAGGAGTTTAATAAGTATGTGACGGAGGAAGAGAGATTCAGTTGCTTGCAACAATGTTACGAGAAGCCCTGCTCAAGGCGCCTACGGAGACTATTACCGACTGTCGCGATTCTAAAGACAATAAATTTTTGGAATTGGCGGTGAGCGGCAATGCCGACTGTATCGTGAGCGGAGACGCTGATTTGCTGGTCTTACACCCTTTTCGAGGTATTCCTATTTTAACGCCTCGTGAATTTTTGAATTATTCATGGGAAAAAATTGTTTGACCTTATAAAACATACTTACAAATGACTCTTCACAACCTCTACGCCAAAACCTCCGCCGGCGAGCGGCTCTCGCCCGAAGAAGGTTTACAGCTTCTCAAGCACGGTGAATTGCTCGAACTGGGCGCGGCGGCGGATACGATTCGCCGCGCGAAAAATTCCCAGCCGGTGGTTACATTTGTTGTGGACACCAATCCAAATTACACCAACGTTTGCAACATCGATTGCATCTTTTGCGCGTTTTATCGGCACGAAGGCGAGGCGGATAGCTATACTTATTCGGTCGATGAGATGATTCAGAAATTCAAGGAAACGGCGCAAAAAGGCGTAAGCACGATTCTGCTGCAAGGCGGCGTGAATCCCAAACTGCCGTTCGATTATTATCTCGAGTTGGTGCGGCGCACGCGCGCAGAAGTGCCGGAGGTGCATCCTCACTTCTTCTCAACCTCCGAAATTCTCGGCATGGCCGAGGTTTCAGGACTCTCGCTGCGCGAGGTGTTGCAGCAATTAAAAATTGCCGGTTTGAACACGATTCCCGGCGGCGGCGCGGAGATTCTTTCCGACCGGGTGAAGAAAAAAATCAGCAGTAAAAAAGGCACATCTGCCGATTGGCTTAATGTCATGCGTGAAGCGCATTTGCTCGGCTACAAAACCACGGCGACGATGATGTACGGGCATCTCGAAACCGATGAAGATATTGTCACCCATCTCGACAGCATTCGCAAGCTGCAAGATGAAACCGGCGGGTTTACGGCCTTTATTCCGTGGAGTTTTAAGCCGGGCAATACCCCGCTGGAAAAAATCATTCCGACGTATGCCACGCCCACGCGTTATCTGCAAATGATCGCTTTCTCGCGCATCTATCTCGACAATTTTCCCCACATTCAAGCCTCCTGGTTTTCGGAAGGCAAGAAGATCGGCCAAATCGCCCTGCACTTTGGCGCAGATGATTTTGGCGGCACGCTAGTGGAAGAGAACGTTCATGCCGCTGCCAACTTCGTCAACAAAACCTCGACGGATGAAGTGATTCAACTCATTCGCGAAGCGGGATATGTTCCGGCGCAGCGCACCACGCTTTATGAAATTTTGAGGGTATATGAAGCGTGAGTGACGCACGGCATTAAGTCGCGGCCACCCCGTTTCTGCAGATGCCAGGACACGGCTCTCACTCCAAAAATCGGTGAAAAAACTCATTTGATAAGTGTCTTCTGGATACGTACAAAGCGACGCCATGGGGCAGGATTTTGCTCAAACCTGGGAGATAAAGAATCATGAAACGAATATGTAAAATTAATTTAATACTCGCGCTGCTGCAAGTTACCAGTTTGCTCGCCAGCAGTGAAAAAAGTAGCACACTCGTTGCGGAAGCCTGGCAGGCCTGGGAGACGAACGATCAATCGCAAGTCGAGCGGAAGTTTTTGGCGGCGATTTCAGAAGATCAAAAAAATACCCGCGCTTATCTCGGCCTCTCGTTGCTCTATGCCTATCAACAGAAGTATGAGGCTTCGTGGCAGACCTTCAAAAACGTTTTGCAAACGGAGCAAGATTATTATCCGTACGTTTATGCGGTGTGGTTGACGCCGCAGTTACGGCAGAGCCTTAACGATCCCAAGTCCGGCGCGCTGGCGCTCGTTGAAGAATTGGCCAAGAAAGCGGACGCCGGGGGTGTGTTGCGCGCCATGGCGAGTGAAGTGGTGGGCGAGCATTATCAGGAACGCGGCGATCTGGCCAAGTCAAAAAAGTTTTTTGACGGTATGAACAGCATCGATGAATGGCTTGTGATCGGCCCGTTCGACAATGTCTCGGCTTGCGGTTTTGATAATGTTTATCCGCCGGAAGTTGAGTTCGATGCCGAAAAAACGTACGAGGGCAAGAACGGCGTTCCCGCGCAATGGTTCAAAATTACCGCCATTCGCAACGATCGCTGGATCGATCATCGCCATTACTTTGCCTATCTGCAGTCGGTTTTTTATGCCAATAATTTTATTTATTCCCCCCAAAAGCAAACCGTGCAAATTCGCATCGGCACGTCCGGCTCGCTCAAGGCGTTTTTGAATGACGAATTGCTGATTCAATATTTTGATGAGAACAACAACGATCTCGACACCTACATGGTCGCGACGGAATTGCAAGCGGGCTGGAATCGCCTGCTGATCAAATGCGGTTTTTCCGAGATCGATCGCTGCAATTTTATGATGCGTATTACGGATGCGCACGGTGCGCCGGTTCCCGGCTTGAAGGTCTCCACCGCAACGCAGGCCTACCAGAGCAAACCCGGCGCGCCGGTCAAACCGGTTGAAAATTTTGCCGAAACGTTTTTTCAAGAAAAGATCAAACAGCATCCCGATCAGCTTGAAAATTATGTTTTGCTGGCCGACAGTTATTTGCGCAATGACAAAGCGATTGAAGCCGAGTTGATTTTGCGTGAAGCCAGCAAGCGCGCGCCCAATTGCGCCATGCTTTATGAGCATGCGCTGGAAGCTTATCGCCGCGGCGAGAAGTATGATGAAATCGAAACCGCGATCGAGAAAATTCATGGCCTCGATCAAAACGTGCCGAGTGTTCTGCAATACAAAATCTCCCAACATCTTGAAAACGAGGAGTATGCCGAAGTTGAACGGCTGATGCAAAATCTCGAGCGCATGCTTCCGGCTTCTGAAACCGTTTATCTATTGCAGATGCAGCTTTACAGCAAAAAGCGCGAGGTGGAAAAGCTGCTCGAACTCACGGGCAAAGCCTATCAGCAGTATCCCGCGAATTGGAGCTTTGCATTTGTGCAAGCGGCGTTTGCGATACAGAAAACGCAAAAATACGACGACGCTATAAAAATCATATCGGCCTACGTCAAGCAACGGAACGAGGTAAATGCGCTGGTCGCGCTGGCCGACACCTATCTCAAAGCTGGCAATCTCAAAAAGTGGGAGGAGACGTACCGCCAACTCATTGCGCTCGAACCCGCTTCGCCCGGCTATTATTTTCAGATGGCGAACACCTACTTCAGCCAGCAAAATTATGCCAGCGCCGAGCAAATGCTAAACCAGGCCATTGCCATTTGCCCGAACAGTTCGGGCTACTGGGCCAAGCTCGCCGAGGTGCATCGCATTCAAAACAACCTCGAGCTTGCCAAAAACGATTATCGTCAGGCGCTGCGCTATCTCCCCACCAATTACGACGCGCGGGAGAAACTGCGCGCGCTCGAAGGCAAGCAACCGATTCTCACGCAGTTTGAGGCGCGAGATATACGCGAGTTAATCAAGAATTCCCCCGGCGCCGAATCTTATCCGGATAACAGCGGGGTGATTTTGCTGTCCGATCACAAGCGTGTGGTTTATGAGCAGGGCGCCTCCGAGTCGGCGGAGGAGTTGCTGGTGAAAGTATTCAACAAGAATGGCGTCGATGATTTTAAAGAGTATTGGATCGGTTATAATTCCTTCAGCGAAGATTTGATTGTTGAGAAAGCCGTTGTGATCAAGGCGGACGGCACGGAAATCAAGGCCGACGTGGGCAACAACCAGGTCGTGTTTAAATCGCTCGAGGAAAACGATTTCATTTATCTCAAATGGCGCATCAAGAATTTCTATCGCGGCAAATTGTCCAATCATTTCTGGGACTCTTTTTTTTTCAACGGCTTCTATCCGATCAAGCAGATTCGTTATTCTTTGCTGGCGCCCGCCGAGCTCAAGTTTCAGTATCGTGGTTTGCGCATGCCGGATGCGCCGGTGAGAAAAACGACCGAAGGCGGCGTGATTTATCAATGGGAAATGCACGACGAGCCGGCGTTGCCTTATGAAGCCGGTATGCCTTTGCTGGAAGATATCGGCAAAGTCCTGTACCTCACCAGCCTGCCGGATTGGGAGTATCTGGTGAAATGGTATTCAGATTTGGCCGCAACGAAAACACGCAGCTCTTATGAGATCAAAGAACAAGTTGCGGCGTTGTTCCCTGATCTCGATAAGATTTCAGAAGAAGAAAAAATTGCGCGCATTTACAATTTCATCACCGAAAACATTCGCTACAGCAGCGTGCCGTTCCGGCAATCCGGTTTGGTGCCGCAATCGGCGCGCGATGTGCTGGTGACGAAGATTGGCGATTGCAAAGACGTGGCGACCTTATGCATTGCAATGTTGCGCGAGGTGGATATTGCGGCGCATCATGTGCTGGTGAATACCAAAGATCAAGGCCGCAACGAGAATATTCTGCCGGCCATCGCTTTCAATCATTGCATCGCGGGCGTCGAAACGAAAACCGGCATGCAGTATCTCGATCTCACCGCGAATAATTACCCGGTGAATGCCATGCCGGAGCTTGACATCGAAGGCTTTTCATTGTTGATCAAACCGGGCGTGAACGCGCCGGGATATTTGCCGCGCGAAAGCTCGGCCTCGCGTGTGGTGGCGCGCCGGGCAATCGCAACGATTCGCGAGGACAACAGCATTGCGGTGGAAGAACGCTCGCGCAAAACCGGTTCATTGGGCGCGGCGATGCGACAGCAGTATCGCCATCTGAGCGCAAGAGACCGTGAAAAAGAGCTGGCGCAGGTTCTCAGCGAGAGTTTCCCGAATGTCAAGTTAACCAGGCTCGAACTGCAAAACCTGGACGAGCTTGCGCCTGAGGTGAATTATGTTTATCATTTTGAGGCGCCCAATTATGTCACGGATGCCAGCCAATTCAAACTCTTCAAGATGCCGTGGGCGGACGATTTGCCCGCGAACGAGGCCTTATCTTATGAAAGCCGAAAACATCCCTATGAGTACTGGCCCTGGGCCGACAGCTTGATTCAGGAAATTGAAGTGAAATTGCCCGCCGGTTATGCCCCGATGGATTTGCCGAATGTCGTGGAGTATGCTTCGCCGATTGGAGACTACAGCGTCCGCTATTCCTTTGCGGCTGGCGCGCTCAACGGCCGGCGCGTGTTGATCAATCGCAAATCCGTTGTTGCGCCGGAGGAATACGCAGGTTTCAAAAAATTTTATAATAACGTGGTCAAGGAAGACAGTCGCCAGATTTTGCTGAAGAAATCGCCGGGCCGGTAGAAAGAATCATCGGCCGTGCACCGGGATTTTTTTGATGAATACCAACGTATAAACCCTTCCCGAACGATGTTCGTCGGACGGTTGTTGTTCATTTAGAATTTTTCGGAGGGTCTATGAAAAAACTGGTGCTGAGTTTGGCGCTGTGTTTAAGCCACAGTCTGGCATTGGCGCAGGTGGCGCCGGCGTTGCAAAGCGGCTCCAAAGCGCTATTGTTCAACTTCTCGGGATTGGACAATCTGAATGCCAACAGCTTTAATGGTGGGATTGGAGTGAAGTATTATTTGTCGCCCTCGACGGCTTTTCGTGGCGGGCTGCAGTTTGCCTCGGCCAGTGAAGACGATCCTGCAAATCCCGCCAGCGGCCAGCAGGCGCAGGATGGGGAAACCTCTGCAACACGTGTCGGCATTTCCGGCGCGCTTGAGTTTCACGGCGGGATAGGCCGTGTGACGCCGATGTGGGGCGTGGGGGTCGCCCTCTCGACCACTTCGACCGAGAGGAAGAACCCCAATATTGGACCAGCCTCTGAGCAGTTCATTGTGAAAAACAGCAGGAATGGCGAACTCATCAATGGGTTGAATTTCGTGGGCGGGTCGCAAGTTGATTTTTTTGCTTTGGTGGGCGCAGAATTTTTTATCGTGAAGGAAGCGAGTTTGTCCGCGGAATATCGTTTTGGGTTCAGTAAAATCTCGCGCAAGGATCAAGAGACCACGCAAGGCCCCAACACGGCAACAACGAAGTTGGGCGGCGGCAGCGGTTTTGGCATCGCCACCGCCGGGGTCTTGACGCTGGCGATCTATTTCTAATGCAAAAGGAGGACTATCTGATTACCTGTGTTGTTGTGAGGGAGAGAATATGAGAAAACACACGCAGTGGTCATCACTAGCGGGACGTTTGCTGCTGATGATCATCTTGACGGTGTCAGCTTATTTTTTCAAGAATTTTGAGTCGCAACCAACAGAAACAATTCCGGTCATCCCGTTTGTGGACTCGACGGCAACGGCGCCGGAACCGCTCGATCTGAAGATCGTGGATCACACTCTTGTCCGCGGTCAGACGCTGGCGCAGATCCTCAGCATGAGTTATGTCCGGCCGGAGGATATTTTCCCAAGTATCGAAGCGCTGCGCGCGATTTTTGATCCGCGCCGCATGCGCGCCGGCACCTCGGTGCAACTGAAGCTGGATTCGTTGGGCATTTTGCACGAGTTGGCCTATCAGCCCTCGCCGGAGCTGGTGATTCGGGTGCAGCGTGACAGCACGGATAATTTCATCAGCGCCGCGGATTCCTTGCATCTGCATTGTGAGACGGAGATTTTGCAAGGCGAGATCACGACAACGCTGTATGATGCCGTGCTGGCGCAGAATGAATCCCCCGAGCTGCTGTTGCAGTACACGGATATTTTTCAATGGGATATCGATTTTTTCATCGATACGCAGCGCGGCGATCGGTTCCGCATTCTTTTCGAAAAGTTGTTCGTTGATAAAGAAAACGGACAGCGTGAGTTCGTGCGGTACGGCAGGGTTTTCGCCGCCACGTACGAGCAACGCGATTCGAGCTATGCGGCGTTTTACTTCAACGCTGATAGCGGCCGCGCGGGTTATTTTGATCGCCACGGCAACTCGTTTCAAAAGACTTTTCTCAAATCCCCGTTGAATTACCGCCGTATCTCCTCGCATTTTTCCTACGGGCGGATGCATCCCATTTTGAAAAAAGTGCGGGCGCATACCGGCGTTGATTTCGCTGCGGCAAGCGGCACGCCGGTTGTGGCGACAGCGCATGGCGAGGTGGCGGCCATGGGATGGGAAGGCGGTTATGGCAATCGCGTCATTGTCAAGCACAAGAATCATTTTGCGACGCTGTACGGCCATCTGTCACGGTTTGCCGAGAATTTACGCGTGGGAGATTTTGTGAATCAGAGTCAAGTCGTCGGCTATGTCGGCGCTACCGGCATGGCGACCGGGCCGCATCTGCATTACACCATGTATCTTAACGGCCGGCCAATCGATCCGTTGCGCATGAAGCCCGCTTCCACAGAACCGATCTCTCCTCATTTGCGCGAAGCATTTTTTGCGCGACGTGATGAATTGATGAGACAATTGGGCTTGCTGCAGGTTAACGTGGCGGCTGCACCAGCAGTGAATTTTATTCTCAAGAAGTAAGGCAATAAAAACAGCGGCCAGCAAATGCAGAATAGTTGCAATTGTTGGCCGCTGTTTGATCGTTGCCGGGGAAAACGAGGAATGCTAATATAGGAGGACTTTCGGCTGCGCAGGAATTAGTTTCTTGGCGTAAGCCATGCTGTAGAGCCGTTCAAGCGCTTTTTGACCACGTTCCCCCATGTCAATCGTCACCTCATTGACGTACATCTTAACAAATCTCTCGCCGAGTTTTTCATCGATACCCCGGCCAAATTCCAAAGCGTAAGGAATCGACTCGTCTTGATGCGCATAGCCGTAAGCGATGCTGTCGCGCAGGCCCTGTGATAAACGGTGCGCCATGTCTTCGCCCAAATCTTTGCGCACGACATCGAGGCCCAACGGCAACGGCAGCCCGCCGCACGCCTCCCGCCACACTTCGCCGAAGTCGATCAGCTTTTTCAACCCGAATTGATGATAATTAATTTGGCCTTCGTGAATCAACAAGCCGGCATCGACTTCTCCCGCCAAAACCGCTTCGATGATGCGATCGAACGGCATATCGATATTGCGCGCATCCGTTACAAAGATATTCAATAATAAATTGGCGGTGGTCCATTTGCCGGGCGTGCCGATGACTTTGCCCGCAAGCTCGCGGCGATGCGAGAGTTTTTTCGAGACGATAATCGGGCCATAGCCTTCGCCCATGCTTGCGCCAGTGCGCATGATCCAGTATTTGTCGCCCACGTGCGCCAGCGCATGCGCGGATATTGCCGTCACTTCAAGCTCGGCGCGCAACGCCCGCTCATTCAATGTTTGAATATCGGCCATGACATGCGCAATGGTAACGCCTGGAATTTTAACCTTGCCGCTCGCGAGGCCATAAAACATGAAGGCATCGTCAGGATCGGGGCTGTGGCCAACGTGGATGATTTGATCTTGCATGAAATGCTGGACTCCCGTTGCAATTTGCCCCGGCCTTTAAGTAGAAAGCATGGGCAATCGTATCGTGTGGATGATTAAATTGTCAAATGTTATTTGGTGATCAGCAAAATTCCACAGGCCTACTTGATAATCCCCAACTCTTTGCCTGCTTTTTCAAACGCGCCAATGGCAAAATTCAAGTCTTCCGTGGAATGTGTGGCCGACATCATGATACGCAAACGTTCCTTGCCCTTGGGAACAGTGGGGAAGGTGATTGCCATTGCGAAGATGCCGGTTTCGAACAGTTGTTTGCTGAGCGCATGCGCGCGCGCCGTATCGCGTATCATCATCGGCGTAATCGGCGTGACACTCTCTCCCAAATCAAACCCCAACGCTTGCATTTTTTCTTTAAAGTAGGCGGTATTCTGCCAAAGCCGGGCAACCAATTCATCGGATTCCGAGAGAATGTCGACCGCAGCAATGCAAGCCGCCACATCTGCCGGCGTCACCGCGCTGGAAAAAAGAAACGGGCGCGCGCGCTGCCGCAAATATTCGATGATCTTTTTCTTGCCCGCGACGTATCCGCCCACCACGCCGAATGCTTTTGACATTGTGCCGATTTCTATGTCGACGCGGCCATGCAACCCAAAATGATCGGCGATGCCGCGCCCGGCCTTGCCGAGCACGCCTTCGCCGTGGGCATCGTCCACCATCGTCAGAGCGCCATATTTTTCGGCAACCGCGACGATATCCGGCAGCGGGGCGATATCGCCATCCATGCTGAAAACCCCGTCGGTGATGATCAAGCGCCGGCGCACGGCCGTTTCGTTTTTGATTTTATCTTCCAGGTCGGCGACATTATTATGCGCATAACGCACGATTTTGGCTTTCGAAAGCCGCGTGCCGTCGATGATGCTCGCATGATTCAATTCGTCGGAAAAAATCACATCGCCTGCGCCGGTGAGCGTGGGAATCACGGCCTGGTTGGAGATGAAACCGGATTGAAACGAGATGGCGGCTTCGACGCCCTTGAAGCGCGCGAGCTTTTCCTCCAATTCGAGATGAAGCTTTTGTGTACCCGCGATCGTGCGCACGGCGGCCGGGCCAACGCCATATTCGGTAATCGCTTGAATCGCCGCCTCTCTGAGGCGGGAATGGTTGGCGAATCCCAGATAATTGTTGGCGCAGAGATTCAAGACCCGCTTGCCGTCGACTTGAATCCAGGCGCCCATTGCGCTTTCAATCGTGCGAATCGTGATCAGCAGGCCCTGGTCCTGCAAAGCCTGCATTTCCTCATCAAGAAAAGCGAGTTTAGACATGGAAAAGCTCCCGAATAAGAACTCCGCAAGAATGAAAAACTCCGCGGCACGCAAACAAAGCGACGAATGGCGCCGGAGCCGGCGCCATTCGTTGAGAAAAAGTCCCTGGTCGCAAAAAATCTCAGTCTTGCAAAATGAATGTGACTTTCATTGTGACGCGGTATTCTGCAATCTTACCGTTGGTGATCATTACTTTTTGTTCCTTCACCCAGGCTCCGGTCAGGTTTTTCAATGTTTTGTTGGCGCGTTCGATGCCAACTTGCACAGCATCCTCAAAGCCCTTGGGCGATGACGCCGTAATTTCTGTTACCCGTGCGACTGACATAATACTCCTCCATCAAAGATTCGTTCAACCATGCAGCATGCGAACTATCCTACAACACGCAACAATCTAACATGATTTGAGAGAATGTCAAGCGCATATCCCCGTTCTGCGGGCCTACGCCACGGCACTTGTTAAAATGACGCAGGCATTTCCTAAAATTTTTCTGTAACCGTCGTCAAGCAAGTTAACGCGCATGAGCAAATAGCGTGATTCGAGACGCTTTAGAACCAATACCGTTCACTTAGGAACGCCATTTAAATAACTTACTCATTTGCGGAACCGCCAATAAACGCGAATATCCGCTAATTTTAAAATTCGCGTTTATTAGCGTCCATTCGCGGTTTGTGATACGGGCAAGTTATTTAAGAGAGAATCCAAAGTGAACGGTATTGGCTTTAGAACTTGTATCCAATCGTCAAATGCGTCAAGAAATTATGTTGGCTGCTGCTCATTGCCGTTAGCTCGATCGGGCCGATGACGGTGGGAAAGCCCAGCGTGAGGCCGGCGCCAGTGACAAAACGGCGCTTATCAAGCCGCAGTTGCCAGCGATTGAATGTGTTGCCGGCATTCCAGCGCAAGATCAGATAACGATGCGGCATGATTTCATATTGCATGCCGAGCTGCAAGGCTTGCACATTTCTGTTTGCCAATTCCTGCGTTTTGTAACCGACAAAGGAATCCGGTCCGCCTAGAAAAAAATTATAGTGTAACGGCAAATCGGCTTTGCTTGCGTGGCCAAGCTGCACGCGCATAAGCCAGGTGAGCCGGTGATGCACGGCGAAAAAGCCGCGCCAATCGCCGGTATGATGCCAAAACTCTGGCTTGCCGCCAAGTTTGCCAGATACGGCTTCACTCTTTAAGAGCAGTAAATGGCCGCGGCTCGGGAATACCGCGCGATCCTGCGTATCAAGCCAGATTAGCCCGAACAGGGAGGCAAAGCGTTCGCGCAGGGTTGGAAACGACGGTAAGGCCACCTCCGGAGAAAAGCTGGCGGATTCGCCCTTTAAACCAATGCCGATAACCGCCACATTTGAAAAAAAACTGCCGAGCGTGCCCTCGATGAAGCTGGTGCGCTGGCGGTAGCGTGCGATCGCCTGGCCTTCGTCGAAAATATCCAATGACGTTCTGGCATAGTTGGCGCGCATGCGCAATCCAACATGAGGCAGAACGCCGGTATGAATGAAATACTGCGCATCGAATTCAAACTGTTCCCCCAATTTCAGATCGAAACTTAATGACGAGCCGTGTTCGGCGCGATTGCGAAACGTGGTGTTGAGCAGCAACGCGGCCTTGGTGCTGGTGTCATAGCGCAAGCCCAGGCGAAAAAGATCGGCGGATTTCTCGATGACTTCAACGAACAATTTCACACCTTGGGGATGCGGCTCAAAACGATAAGTCACACGCTCGAAAAAATGTGAACGATAGACGCGGCCGATCGCTTTTTCCAAGTGCTCGGCTTTGAGCCAGGCCGGCGGACGTATTCCCAGCTCTGCAAGCACGAGACGTTGTGATACATCATGCAATCCGGAAATCGTGATCTCTTGCACATGAATCGAATCCGGTTGCGGCGGCGCCGGCCGCGGTTGCCGTTGCGTTGCAAAGCCGAGCGAATCGAGCAGCGCGCGGAGTTGCGGTAAGGCGCGTCGCGCCGCCATTTCACCGCGGTGCAATAACGTGTCGACGCGATCGAAGCTGACCGCGGAAAGACCGGTGATGTCGGGCTTTATCAGAATGTCGCATAGTTGCTGCTGTCGAATATTGGTTTCCGCGCCGCGAAAACTCATAGCCTGATCAATGATACTGAAGATGGAATTCAGTTTCTCGCCGGAGGAGAGCGGCGCACCGACATCGACGCCGATAACGATATCGGCGCCCAAATGCTTTACTTCTTCAACCGGAAAGTTG
>SZPB01000055.1 GCA_030263535.1 Cytophagia bacterium CHB2 | reverse complement strand
GTGATTTCGCGGAGATTGTGGCCATCGATCAGGATTTGCCCTTTTTGCGGATCGTAGAAACGCAAAAGCATGCTGATGAGCGTTGATTTGCCCGCGCCGCTGTGGCCGACGAGCGCAACCGTCTCGCCCGGCTCCGCAGCGAAGCTGAGATTTCTGATAACCTCGACGCCCGGATGATAGCCAAAACTCACCTCGCGAAATTCGACCCGGCCGGTAAACGGCGGTGCGGGGATGGCGTTGGGCGCGTCTTGCATGACCATGTCGCATTCGACCAAATCCAGCAGCCGCTCGCCGGCAACCTGCGCTTTGGCGACGTCGAGCATCATTTCGGCGAACTTGTCGATCGGGCGATAGAGATTGCGCAGATACGCAGCAAACAAAACCAGCGTGCCCGGCAGCAGCAATCCATCCAACGCCAGCAGGCCGCCGTAACCGACGACCAAGCACGTGCCGATGGCGGCGAGATTGTCGCTAATGCGCTTAAACAGTTTGGCAAGCCGCCGCGCTTCGATTTCAGAGTGCAGGCTTTCGCGATTCTCCGAGGCAAAGCGCGCTTGTTGCAAATCTTCGCGGCCATACGCCTGCACCAGCGCCATCGCCGTGACGTTTTCGGCGATGATCGAACTGACTTCGGTTTCTTTGTTGCGTTTTTTCGCGGTGGCTTCTTTCACATCGCTGCCCATGCGGCGATTGATGAAATACAAAACCGGGATGATGCTGAACGCGAGCAGCGCCAGCCGCCATTCCAGCACTAGCATCAAAGCCATGTGGCTGACAATCATCACGACGCGATAGATGAAATTGTCCGGCAACTGCACGAGAATGATTTTCGCGTCGTCGATGTCCGAGGTCAGCCGGTAAATCAGATCGCCCGAGCGCGCCGATTCCTGGAACGACAGCGACAGCCGCTGCAAATGGATGAAAACGCGCTCACGAATGTCGGTGGCGATCATCTCGCCGGCGCTGAGCAACCCGACTTTGTGCACCGTGTTGGCGAGGCTCTCGAAAATCCGTAACAGCAAAAACGCCAGCGCCAGCGCCACAAGCAGAACGAGCGGATCCGTGCCGAGCCATTGCGTCACAAAGGCTGCCTGGGGCGGCAGCGGCGTTTTCAGAATCACGTAATCCAGAATGAGCTTCAGCGGCCACGGAATGAGCAGCGCAATGAGAATCGTGAGCAGCAGGCCGGTATAAACTTTGGCAAAAAGCTTCCAGTGCTTTTTGTAGTGGCGCCCGAATACTTTATACAAGCGCATAAGCGTGCGAAAGCTGACACGCTTGCGCTCCTTTTTCGATTTTGAGGTTTTGGATTTCTCCTTACTGCTCATCAATAAGCCTCGATGTTATGCGCATTCGTAGTAACGTCGTTCGTCGTGATGCGTTCAGGCAGAGAGTCTTCAAGAACTGGCCAGCGTTGCCACAGCCTGCGATTCAAATTGTCCATTCTTGCCGTTGGCAATAACCTCCTCACGCGCGATTTCCTTTTGCCGGCCGAATTGCAGTTCATACAACTCGCGATATTGCGGGCTTTCGCGCAGGAGTTGTTCGTGCGAACCATAATGCGCCACCTCGCCCTCTTCCAGCAAGAGTATTTTTTCGGCGGCCGCGATGGTGGAAAATTTATGGGCGATGATGAACGTTGTCTTGCCGCGCGTGAGCCGGTGGATGGCCGCATTGATTTGCGCTTCGGCGCGCGCATCCAAACCCGTCACCGGTTCGTCGAGAATCATCAGCGGCGTGTTGCGGATAATGGCGCGCGCGATGTTGATGCGCTGTTTCTGGCCGCCGGAAAGATTGTCGCCGCCCTCGTACATCATGGTGTCGTAGCCTTCCGGCATGCGCATGATGAAATCGTGCGCCTTGGCCAGTTTGGCCGCCTCAATGATATCTTCTTCGGTCGCGCCGGATTTGCCAAAGGCAATATTCTCGCGCACGGTTTGGCGAAACAGCTTGGCTTCCTGCAAGACGATCGTCATCTGATCGCGCAAGGATTTGAGCGTGAATTGGCGCAGATCCTGGCCATCGATCAAAATCTGGCCCTGCTGCGGATCGTAAAAACGCAGCAGCAAACTGATGAGTGTTGATTTTCCCGCGCCACTGTGGCCGACCAGGGCCATGGTTTCACCCGGCTCGACCGTGAAATTCAGATTCTTTAGAACCTCGCGGCCTTTTTTATAAGCAAAGCTGACGTTCTTGAATTCGACGCGGCCCTGAAACGCCGGCGCCGGCGCGGCCTTCGGATCATCCTGCACGATCATGTCGTTTTCGACCAGCTCGAGCAAGCGCTCGCCGGAGACTTGCGACTTGGCAATGCCGAGAAAAAGCTCGCTGAACTTCTCAAAGATGCCGTAGATGTCGCGCATGTAAGCCATGAACACGACCAGCGTTCCCGGCAGAATGGCGCCCTCGAGCGCATAGAGGCCGCCGAAGTAAAGCACGCCGGCGGCGCTCAAGGCCACCAAAAATTCCACAATACGGGCGAACGTCCGGCTCAAGCTTAGGGCGCGAAGCTGCGCCTGCAAGCTTTCCTTATTGCCGGAGGTGAAGCGCGCGCGTTCGGTTTCTTCGCGGCCATAGGCCTGCACCAGCGCCATAGCCGTGACGTTTTCGGCAATAATCGAAGCGACCTTGCCTTCCTGCTTGCGCTTTTTCGTGATGGCAGTGCGCATGCCGCCGCCGAAATACTTGGTGAAAAAATAAATCAGCGGCATGGTGCACAGCCCGATGAGGCCGAGGCGCCAGTCGAGCGCCAGCATCAAACCGGCATAAACCGCGAAGCTCACGACGCGGTTGGTCAAGTCCTGCGGAAAATCGATTAGCACCTTTTTCATCTCTTTCACATCGGCAGTCAAGAGATAAATCAGGTTGCCGGATTGCATCGACTCGTGAAAAGATAACGACAATCGCTGCAAATGCGAGAACACCCGCTCACGAATGTCGGCATTGATGCGGTCGCCGGTGGCGGAAACCCAAAATTTGTTAAAGTACGAAAACGTCGCTTCCAGAAACGCGATGACGACGATGGACAGCGCGAGCAACAGCAGGAGCAGCCGGGGATTGCCGGAGTAGAGCGGATTGAGAAATGAGAAAAATTCCGGCAGCGGTTGTTTCAGAATGATGTGATCCAAAATCAGCTTGAGCGGCCACGGCGTCAACACCATTACGCCGATGGTGCCGAACAGGCACAAATAGGCGACCGTCAGGATTTTCCAGTATTTCTTGTAATGACGGCCAAATACTTTGTAAATCCTGACCAGCCCTTTAAAATTGAGCTTTTCGCGCTCATTTTTGCCACCCATTTGCCGTAATTTTGAGAGGTTGTCGAACAAACTCATCTGTGTGCCTCGTCTCGAACATCCCCGTTGAGCAATTCCGCCACCGCCGCATCAATTAATGAACGGCGGAGACCGACGGAGCGACAAGACTCTGCAACCGTCTCAACCGCCGCGATGCCCTGTTCAATTAAATATTGCGCCTGCTCATGCCAGCCTTCGGCTTGCAGGCGAAAACTTTTGCAGGCGCGGCGCAAATAACTCAATCCTTCATACAGCGGAATTCTGGCGGCGATGCTGCGATCCATCAAGGAAAAATATTCCTCCAGAAAAACCTGAATCAGCTCGGCAATCACGGGATTCGTACGAGCCTTGCTCTTCATGAACACCAGCAAATTTCCCAGATCGGTGGCGGGATCGCCATAACTCAGCACATCGAAGTCGATCAACCAGGTATGGCCGTTTTCCAAATGAACCTGGCCGAGATGGAAATCGGCATGCACCGGCGCGAGTTCGATATCTCCGAACGCGGCTTCGCTATCAAAGGCCTGCTCCACCAGGTAATTGATTGACGGCGCCAGTTCCGGACAAGCACTTGCCAAAACCTCGTGGCCCGGATGACAGCGCAATAAATGTTCTTTGACGGTGAACAGGCGGCTGGGAACGATTGGGCATTTGTGCAATTTCGCCAGGGCACGGGCTAACTGGCGGAAATGCTCTTTTTGCGCCGATTGCTTCAACAGCATCTTGAGCGACAGCCCCGGCACTTCTTCCTGCAAGAGCATGGAAAGTGAGGGCAGGAATTCGATCGGCTCCGGAATGCTGATGCCATCGGCAGCCGTGCGCGAAAAGCCGCACGACCAAAGTTGCCGCATATTATCGAACAGCAAAATTCCCAGATTGGTGTTGAGCACTTTGCCGATGACGCGCCATTGCACGTCTGCGCCGCGCTCCGGATCAAAGGCAGAGATATGATAACGCAGCACGCAGCGGTAGGTATGGCGTTGAAGGACTTCGAGGCGGAAGTCCTTGACCTGCAGATTATGTCCAAAGCGCTGTTTGAGCTTCGCAGCGAAGACGGCTCTCATCCGGTCTTGGTCCAACGCGTTTTGGATGGCGCGCAACGTATCTTCGCGCTCACGTTCATAAGGGACTGTCGCCACAGTCATGTCGCAGCTCCCAGAGGTTTATGGCATGTCTGGAATGACGCAGTCCCTTGCGCCTGAAGTGTCAGTGGTTGAAGTGTATTTGCACTTAGCCGGTGAAATCCAATTCCCACTTTTCAATCATCGTAAAACATGGTCCTTTCATCAACGACTACGGTAAAACCGAGCACTTCCAAAGCCCTTTTCTCACAATCAACCCTGTCGATCTCGCCCTGCAGTTCTGCAACGTTGAAGCCCTGGGGATCTTTCATCTTGATTTTCTCCGGCACAAACTTCCCGGATTCTAGATGCTTGCCGATTAGCTTCACTCGATCTCCGGCCTTTAGGCCATGCAAGCTGATTTTATTGCGCAGCAAGTCTTTGATCGTGACTGCGCCTGGCAATGCGATTTCGTGATCGAGGATGCACAAGGCGCTTTGTTCATATGCGATGCGCTGTATCACACTCTCAATTACCGCCTCCTCGGCTGCACTGTTCAGGGTAATCGAGTGCGCCACAAATACACCACCGTCTCCGGGCTTCCCCTTCATCTTCACCTTCTGTCCGGCCTTGCAGTCATTGAAACCGGTGAACTCCGGCATGAAAATCATCCTCCACATGAATTGATGTACTCAGGTCTGAGTTGGGCAGAGCCCCCACGATCCGCATCACAGCGCGGATAACATCAAGGCGGCGGCGTTCGAGGCGCCATTGAGATCCGGAAGCATCGCTTCATTCATTCCGTTGCCGTTCTCGAGCTTGTGAGAAATGTTCTCAGCCAGGTACTCCGCGTTCAAATCTTGCAGTTGAATGGTGTCGAATAAACCGCGCTCGGTCATGATGCGGCACCGCATGGTTTGTTCCGCGCTCGGTCCCGGGCGCGGAACAATGATGGCATTCTTGCGAAATCGCATGATTTCAGCGATGGTATTGTAGCCCGCCATGGAGACAACCAGATCGGCGCGCCGGAGAAAGCGTATGCTATCTTGGCCCAGCCTTGTAACAGTGACCGGCAAGCCTTTGGCCTTTTGCGTCAGAAGCTGGCGCTGGTCTTCGTGCATGAAAGGACCGGTTGAGACCAAAGCATTAAAAGAGGCACGTGGGGCCAACAGTCGAACCGCATCCAAAAAAGAATCCATAAAGTAGCTGGCATCGGCGCCGCCACCTCCGGTGACCAGAACGAATTTTTTGCGAGGCTCCGCAAAAAAGTTCTTCAGGAAACCATTTTCGGAAGTCGTTTTGACATCTTCGCGGCAGACATAGCCGCAGTATTGTGTCTTGGCAACCAGTTCCGGCGTGAATTGATATTCCTCGGTCGAGTTAAAAACATCCGGGCATCCGTAAATGCAGACATGATCATAAAAAGACATGGCCGCTTCGAAAGCGCCTTCCCTTTTCCATTGTTTATGTATGGTATCGGGCGCGCCCAGGATGTCACGCAGGCCCAAGACGATCTTGGTTTCCGGGCACTGCTCTCTCAGCGCCTGCAGGGGAACGGCTAATTCTCCCAAAGCCCCGTGCGGCATATGGTCCACCAGGAAAAAGTCGGGTCGAAAGCCCAGGGCTGCACTTTGAATGATCTCCGAGCGGATTTTCAATACCTCTTGATAATTCATCGGAAGTCGGTTCGGACGCCAGACTCCGGAATCGATCTTCACCATGGTCGGGATCTTGATGAAATCACACTGGGCCGGCAGCTTGAAAAAGGGGGCCACTGGAGAGTCGGCGATAATTAAGATTGAGGCGCGGGGGCTGCGTTTGACAATCTGCAAACAGATGTTGAGATTGCGCCGCAAATGGCCCAAGCCGAAGCCGTCTTGAGAGTAAATCAGAATCTTCACCGCTACGCTGCGAGTCATAAAAGCTCTCATGAAGTTTTCTCTATGAGGACTCGAATACATTGATTTGCAACGAGGCCCTGCTCGTCGATGTCTTGAACAAAAGCCGTTTTTCAGACGGCCTGGCGCAGCGCTCGAGATTTCAGCCCGCCCAGAACCGTAATGCGCTCGACGATTTTATCCAATCCGTTAAGAGGTACTCGCACATCGTCCAGAGGAACAGTCAACTCGGGGCCGCCAAACAGACTCGAATGCACCATCTCGTTCAAGCGCTCCGCTGACAATTCTCTGGGGGGCAGGCGCCTAACGATGCCGAGTTGTTGAAAAATCTCGGCACGGAGCAAATGTTCATTGGGAGGCGCGAGAGGAGGAGCTATGACTGCCCTTTTGCGATAGGATAGAATTTCACAAAGGCCATTATAGCCTCCGTTGCTTACCACCAAATGAGCATGTTTCACGTACTGGCCAACATTCTTGCTGAAGCGGTGAAGAATCACGCCCGGCAATTTGTCCGCGCGATCCTTGAGCAAGGCTTTCTCTCGACTTGGCATCATCGGGCCAGTGACGATCACACTCTGAAAGTGTGCTGCATTGCCATTGCGTTCGAGTGAACGGAGGTAGTTGTCAATGAGTTCAAACCCCTGCGCTCCGCTGCCGGTCGTGAGCAACACATAAGGCTTCTTGTTTTGCCTCATGCCGATAATATCTTTATGGACGCGGGACGAGGTCGCGCGCGGTGGACGCAAATACCCGGTGTAGTAGCACTTTTTCGCAACAGTCGCTGGCATTTGGTAATTGTGGGATTGATCAAAGATCTCCTGCGATCCATAGATCCAAACTTCGTCACAATACTGCTCTAGCGCGCGATAAAAGTCCTCGCGATTCCAATCGCGACGTATCATATCCGGATCACCAATGACGTCGGACAAACCCCAAATCAGCTTTGTCTTCGGCAGGTGTTCCCGCACAAACGCCAAGAGTCGGGGCATTTCTTCCTGCATCCCAATGGGATCCCGCTCGACAATAAAAAAGTCCGGGTGAAAAGTTTTGATCGCACTCTTGGTGATCTTGCGGCGAATTGTCAGCGTTTCATCCAACTCAATATTCAGGTTGCCCCGGTATTGATAGGAATTGTATTTGTTCGCTATGCCCGGCAAGTGAACGTAATCAACGTTTCCTGGGAATTTGAGACGGCCAATAATCGAAAGGTCCGTCAATACCAGAATGGAACAGTCCGCCAGATTCTCGGCAAGATGTGAAGCCACCATCATAGTGCGCATGGTATGGCTGAGTCCTGCCCGGTCATGGCAGTACATCAAAATCCGTAGCGAGCTCATTCAGCATCCCGTGGTTTGATTTCGGCGCAGCGAAGCCTCACGACTTGCTTGCTGTAACGAAAACACCGATCCTATCCGCCAAACTTGCAAAGCAATCGCTTTGACAAAACCAAGTTTGGCTCGCCAAACAACCGATCAATCCTTTGATACGGCTATGAAATATGTGGGAGGTAGGAACCGCACTGCCTGCACGAATAGTTGTGTGCGTATGGTGTTGCCACACATCCATTGTGCAGTCCACTGCGAATGAGGTGCGCCGGCAGGTGAAAGCAATCCTGGTGCAATTGCTGCGTCCGACCGGAACTTCCAAGAACGAGAAGGGAAAGCCCTTTCGAAAGCATCACTGATGAATGCTATTCACCAATCATTCATCGTGGTGCGATCTATACAAACTACTGTACAGCGATGCGGAAAGCACAATCATTGTCCGCCAAACCCAAAATTCCGAATTTATTTTGGTTTGCAATCGTTCTGGCATTACTTGGTAGTTGTAAGGATACGCCGCAATGTAAAGGAATGTGAAATAGGGTGTGGCTTAGCAGGCACGCTAGGTCTGCCTGCCAATTCGTTATTGGCTTATGGTATTCTTATGGGAGGATGCTAACGCGGAGGGTGAATGTGGAGAAGGACAAGGCCAAGAGGTGTGGCTGGAAACGCGGTGTTTCTTGGAACCGTCACAAATAAGTATTTCTTTTCGGAAATCATTTAGGAGTGCCATTTAAATAACTTACTCATTTTTGAAACCGCGAATGAACGCAAATATTCGCTAATTTCAAAATTCGCGTTTATTAGCGTCCATTCGCGGTTTGTGATATGGGCAAGTTATTTAAGCGAGAATCCTTATTGCCCAAAAAAGACTTTCCGGCTATGCCTCTAGAAATCAGCAAACCAGAGTTACGCCTCCTTTTCCGCAAAATCCGGGATCAAGCGTCGTGACTCTTCAGAGCAAGCGATAGCCACCACGAGGGCTTTTAGAAAAGACAGCCCGGGCATGCCTGGAATTTTACTCACAATTTGCAACCTTAAGACCTCCCCATGACATCTTGCGGTTGCATTCTTCGTATATTGCCCGGGCGCATACAAAAACATCGTGTGCAATGCAGGTATACCGCCACGCATGCTGAATACGACGTTCATGCATCAAGAAGAGTTTCTTCAATAATGGCTTTCGCAGGTACAACATCTCCGAACTTTCTAACTGAGGTGTGAAATGATCCCAAAAACCAACGTCGTGTCCGCCATGCTGATACTGGGGCTATCGGCCTCCATGTCAGTGGCGGGAAACCCCTCCGGGTTGACCCGGCAAGATTGCCGGCAGATTTTTCCAGGCACGAATTCTTCCGAGGCTGTCAGAACACTCGGCTCCGGCGTGCAGTGGACCGAAGCTTGGGAGCGAGGTTCGTGGGGACCAGCCGAAGAATTCCGCGGCTACATTTTGCTGAAATCCCTGCAACACGAGGGCAAGACGATTACCGTTCTGCTGGGCGTGACGAATACAGACGTTATTTCCAGCGCGAAAATTAAAGGCAACGGCGGCGCTGAAGAGGAATTCCTCAGCCAATTTCACGGAAAATCCGTGCGGCAGAATTTTGCCTTGGCGCGGACACCGGAAGATCTCTTGTCCGTGCCGGCCAAAATTCGGATGATGCAGGGCAACCTCTCGCTTTCCGAAAGCCTGGTGCAGGCTGTAAACGACATCGCGCTTGCCGCTGTCAACGTGATGAAGTAATGCTCGAAATTGCATGAGTTTTCCATGTAAGTTTGTAGCAATGCTTGCATGGGAAACTCTTGCATGCACTTTCGTTTCATGCCTCGCAGGTTTCTCGCCGCTCGTCATACCCTCCTTCTCAATTTTCCCATCGTTCACGAGTATACTTTTACGGCAAAATCACGGCAAATCAATTTGCGCATTTTTCCCGGTTATCAGGTACAAGCATGAAGCTTTAACGATGCCACCAACGGCAAGACGCCTGAATTGAAATTCAAGATCAATGTAGAGTACTTATGTTTCGCGTTTTTGCATTCCTAGCAATCCTGATCTTCGCGGGTTGTGCCGCGCGCTCCCCTTACAATCGCGATTATGTTTCCACTTCAATTGCTCAGCATACCGGCCATCCGCTGATAACAGAGCAGCAAACTGGCGAGTGGCATTTGCCGCCCGGCATCGTGTTGGCGGATGGACTTACCCAAGATGAAGCGGTTGCACTCGCGTTATGGCATAACGCCCAGTTTCAGGCCGATCTCACCGAACTTGGTTTTGCACGCGCCGACCTGATCGAAGCCGGTTTGCTGCGCAATCCGATGTTGTCGCTGCTTTTTCCCGTTGGCCCGAAACAACTCGAAGCCACATTGACCTTGCCGATCGAAGTATTGTGGCAGCGGCCGAAACGGATGGCCGCCGCCAAGCTTGAGACGCAACGAGTTGCCGAAAATTTGGTGCAACATGGCCTTGACCTCGCACGCGATGTGCGCGTCGCGTATGCCGATCTGGTGCTGGCGCAGGCGCAAAATCAAATCGCTGAAGAGAATTTTCACTTGCAGGCTGAAATTGCAGAAATTGCTGCGGCGCGTCAGCGCGCCGGCGACATCAGCGCGTTGGAAGCTTCCACTACGCGACTCGAAACGTTGCGAGCACAAGAGGCCGCAGTGAATTTTGCCGCAGGCGCTGAGCTTCTTCGCACGCGATTAAACACTCTATTGGGAATGAACCCATCGGATACGAGTTTTACCCTTTCGCCCGAACCGGAAGTGGAATTGCCTCAGCAAAACCTCCCAGAGCTTTTGCGCGCCGCCTTTGCCTCACGGCCGGATTTGCGCGCGGCTGAGCTTGCCATCGAAGCGGCCGGCAAACGCCTGGGCTGGGAACGCGCAAAGATCCTCAACCTAACCGGCGTTCTCGACGCCAATGCTGCCGGCAAAGAAGGTTTTGAGTCAGGACCGGGCGCACAAATCGAGCTTCCACTGTTCAATTGGAACAACGGCAAAATCGCGCGCGCACAAGCACAAATCGAGCAAGCCGCACGGCAATATCTCGCCGTGAAGCATCGTCTTGCGTTGGAAGTTCAGGACGCATACACGAATTATCTGGCCGCACAACAGGCGCTTGCCCTCTGCCGAACAGAATGGGTGCCGACTGCCAGTGAATCGGCTCGTCGCGCGCGGACAGCCTACACTGCCGGAGAAGTTTCATATCTATTTGTGCTCGAAATCGACCGCCAACTTCTAGAGGCGCGCTTGCGTGAAGTTGAGGCCGCGGCGAATTCACACCGCGCTCATGCACGCCTGCAACACAGTGTCGGATTCTATCATGCCAAACATGAAAACTGAATTCTACCCAAAAACAATATTGCCGCAAATTAGCCTCTTTGTGGAGCTGGGCTTACGGTTATTCCGCGCTGCGGTGAGTGGTTTTTTCATATCCTGCTTGATCATTCGCTTTCTGTTGAAAGATAGAATAGATGCGTTTTCGGTAGTGTACTATTGCACGCCCTTGCCGGTTCTCGCGATTTTTTCGTTGCTGCTGGGTATGATTTGGCTGTGCAATAAACGTCGCCGGGTGGCCAACGCTTGTTTTATATTTACCCTTGCATGCCTGGCGACATGGTCTTACAAAAATATCTCACTGAATTCTCGTGCGCCGGCAGCCGGCGATGTAAAGCTGTTCTTTTGGAATGCCGCCAATAACAGGCGGGCCGGGGAAATTACCGACTACGTTCAAAATTTTAATGCGGACATTATCGGATTTGTCGAAGCCGGAATCGGTAAAAAGAAAGTAGTTATGTGGCAGAACGTATTTCCCAATTATGAGGTGCACGTCTTGCCCGGCGATATGGCCTTGCTCACCAAAGGAAAAATTCTATCAACGGAATCAGGATCTCTCAGCAAACGCGGCCGTTTTAACTTGCTCAAAGTCGCTTTAGAGGGGCGATTCTTTTATGTCTTGCTCGTGGATATTGACGGCGACCCTCTGCGGTCGCGCGCCCCCGCATTCGAGCAGTTGGCGGAGATGATCCGCTTTTATGCGCACGAAAATCTTATCGTGATGGGAGATTTCAACACGCCTTTGGATTCCATATTATTCGAGCCTTTTCGGCAATATCTCGCGCATGCGTTTGAGAGCGCTGGCATGGGATTTTCCCCCTCGTGGCCGGTGCCGTTACCGGTTTTGGTAATCGACCATATCTGGGTTAGCAAAAAATTAACGGTCGTCAACTGTAACCTGAATTGGTCCCGGTTTTCAGATCATCGCTCGGTGGTAGCCCACATTGAACCACCCTCTGGCGCAGCGGGTGAAACTTGTTTGAGATGATAATGAACCCCAATTTTAACCAGCGCTTTTTTCTTATAGTTCTGCTCGCGTCTCTCACCCGCATATGGAGCTGCTCGAGCGAAACCCAAACTTCGGCCAGCGCTATACCGCCGGCGAAGGTTGCCAACGGCGTTAAAGAATCTGAGCTCACGACTGTTACGCTTTCGCCCGAGGCCGAACAGCGGCTTGGCATCGAGACTGCGGCCGTGGAAAAACGACAACTCGCCCGCAGGTTACGGCTGGGTGGAGAAATTGTCGCCATTCCCGGACGCCGCATTTTTGTCACCGCGCCGGTCGCGGGTGTGATCGTTGCGCCCAACGGGCGATTGCCGCAGGCCGGCATGCGTGTGCGCAAAGGCCAGGCGATTTTCTCTTTATTACCGTTGCCTGCCGAACGCGATTTGCTGGGCTCGCCGGATGAAGTCGTTTTGAAAAAAATGCAGTTTGACGTGGCGCAAGCCAAAGCCCAGCGCGCCGCGCAATTGCTGCATGACAACGCCGGAAGCGTGAAAACCAAAGAAGAAGCAGACACCGAGTTGCTTGCGGCTGCTGCCGCCTTCAAAGCTGCCGAGGCGCGCTTGCATCTTGCCAACAGCACCGTCGCAGATTCTGCAACGCTGGCGACGGCGACGATGGCGCTGGCTTCACCTTTTGATGGCGTGCTGCAAAAAATCAATATTGCGCCGCGCCAAACTGTCGCTGCCGGCGCGGAACTGTTTGAAGTTGTCGGGCAGAATACCGTGTGGGTGCGCGTGCCGGTTTATGTCGGCGATCTCGCCACCATCGACGAGCAGCAGCCGGCGCAGATCGAAGCTTTCGGTGACGCTTCCGGCGTCTCGCAACGCATCGCCAAACCAGTGCAAGGCCCGCCGCTCAGCGACGCCAACGCCGCTTCCGCCGATCTTTTTTTTGAGATGGAAAATAGCGATGGCCAATTTCGTGTCGGCGAAAAAGTGCGTGTGACGCTTGCTCAAAAAAATATCGCAGAAAATCTGATCGTGCCGTTTTCGGCGATTCTCTATGATATTCACGGCGGTACCTGGGTTTATACTCGCATGTCGCCGCACACGTACACACGCCAGCGCGTCGAACTGCATCATGTTGTCGATACGCTCGCGGTCCTGGCACGCGGTCCGGACTCGGGCACGGAAGTGGTGATCACCGGCGCCGCCGAAATATTCGGCACCGAGTTCGGAGGCGGCAAATGATGCAATGGCTGGTTGCCACCTCGCTGCGTCTGCGCGTTGCCGTCGTCGTGCTTACGGTGATCTTCATGATCGCGGGCATGCGCATTCTCAGCACCACGGCCTTTGATGTCTTCCCCGAATTTGCGCCGCCCTTGGTGGAAATTCAAACCGAAGCGCCCGGACTTTCAACCGCGGAAGTCGAGGCATTGATTAGCGTGCCGATTGAAAATGCCCTTAACGGCACCTCATGGCTGAAAAAGATTCGCTCCAAATCGGTGCTCGGCCTGTCCTCGGTCGTGTTGTATTTTGCCGAAGACACCGATCTCTTGCGTGCGCGCCAACTGGTGCAAGAACGTCTCGCGCAAGTCGCAGCGAACCTGCCGTCAGTCGCGGAACCGCCGGTAATTCTCTCGCCCCTCTCCTCCACCAGCCGCGTCATGAAAATCGGCATCTCTTCCAGAACCCTTTCCCAAGTGGAAATGACGACGATTGCGAAGTGGACGATCCGGCCGCGCCTGATGGCGATCCCCGGCGTGGCGAACGTTGCGATCTGGGGCCAGCGCGATCGTCAAATACAAGTGCTTGTCGATCCGCAATTTTTGAGCACGCATAAAATTACGATTGATGAGGTCGTTCGTGCGGCGCGTAGCGCCACAGAAATCAGCGGCGGCGGTTTTGTGGATATGCCGAATCAACGCTTATCCGTTTCCCATGTTTCGCTGGTGCATACCCCGCAAGATCTCTCGCATGTACCGGTGGCGATGCGCAACGGTGCGCCTCTCACTCTCGGCAATATCACGAAATTGGTCGAAGGATTTCCGCCGCCGATCGGCGATGCCGTGATCAATGACGGGACCGGGCTATTGCTCATCGTAGAAAAGCAACCCTGGGGCAATACCCTGGACGTGACGCACAAGGTCGAAGCAGCATTGGAAGCGCTTCGCCCCGGACTGGGCGATCTCGAAATTGACCCTACGATCTTTCGCCCGGCGACCTTTATCGAAATGTCGCTGGCGAATCTCAACCGCGCCATGCTCCTGGGGTGTTTGTTGGTGATTTTAGTGCTGGCGTTTTTTCTCAACGATTGGCGTACAGCGTTGATCAGCGTGCTCGCCATTCCCACGTCCCTGGTTGCAGCCGCGCTCGCCTTGCACTATCAAGGCGGCACGATAAACACGATGGTGCTCGCCGGCTTGGTGATCGCGCTCGGGGAAGTGGTGGATGATGCCATCATCGACGTGGAGAACATCATGCGCCGTCTGCGCCTCAATCGCGCAGCAGGGAACCCGCAATCGTCGTTTCACGTTGTGCTCCACGCTTCACTCGAAGTGCGCAGTGCGGTGGTTTATGGCAGCGTCATCGTCGCGCTGGTGTTGTTGCCGGTGTTTCTGCTTGAAGGGTTGTCCGGCGCGTTCTTCCGGCCTCTGGCTCTTTCTTACGTTTTAGCAATTCTAGCGTCGTTGTTGGTCGCCCTCACGCTTACCCCGGCGCTGTCACTGTTGCTGCTGCCGCGGGCCAGCTCGCCTCAAAAGGAAGCGCCCTTGGTGCACTGGCTCAAACGGCGTTATGAAAAAATTCTGCCAAGATTGCTTAATCAGCCCAAGCGCGTCACCGGCATTCTGACTGTGACAATTATTTTGGCGCTGCTGGCGTTCCCTTTCCTGGGTGAAGAATTCCTGCCTCACTTTAAAGAGTATGATTTCCTGATGCACTGGGTCGAGAAACCGGGCACCTCGCTCGAAGCGATGCAGCGCATCACGGAACGCGCCAGCAAAGAGCTGCGCGCCATTCCCGGGGTGCGCAATTTCGGCGCCCATCTCGGTCGCGCCGAAGTAGCCGATGAAGTCGTCGGCCCCAATTTTACCGAGTTGTGGATCAGCCTCGATCCCCAAGTGGATTACGAGCCGACGGTTGCGAAAATTCAAAAAGTCGTCGATGGTTACCCGGGATTGTATCGCGATGTGCTAACGTATTTGCGCGAGCGCATTAAAGAAGTGCTGACCGGCACCAGCGCCACACTCGTCGTGCGCATTTATGGCGAAAATCTCGACATGTTACGGGAACACGCCGAAGCCGTTAAAGCTGCTATTTCCGACGTCGAGGGTGTGATCGACTTGAAAGTGCAACCCCAAATTCTCGTGCCCCAGGTGGAAGTGCGTATTCGGCCAGAAGCCGCAACGAGATTTGGCCTGACACCCGGTGAAGTACGGCGGGCCGCAACCGTTTTGGTGAAAGGTGTCACCGTTGGCGAATTCTATGAAGAACAAAAAGTTTTTGAGGTGGCCGTGTGGGGCGAGCCCGGCACGCGCAATGACGTCGAGGCCATTCGCAATTTAATGATTGCCACACCCACCGGTGGCATCATTCCTCTGCGCGAGGTGGCCGACATCATTATCGCGCCGACGCCGAATCAAATCACGCGTGAGGCGGCTTCACGCTATACCGAGGTGACTTGCAACGTGCGCGGTCGCGATTTGGGCAGTGTCGCTCAGGATATCGAAAACAACGTCCGCGGTATTCACTTTGAGCGCGGCTATCATCCCGAATTTCTCGGCGAATACGCCGCGCAGCAAGCCTCCAAGAACCGCATTTTCATGCTGTCGCTACTTTCGGTTATCGGCATTCTTTTGATCCTGCATGCGGATTTCGCCTCCCTACGCTTGGCGCTGCTCGTGCTCTTGAGTTTACCGTTTGCGCTCGTGGGCAGCATCATCAGTGTGCTCCTCACCGGCGGCGTGCTCTCCCTCGGTTCGTTGGTGGGATTTGTCACGGTTCTCGGCATTGCCGCGCGCAATGGCATTATGCTTATTAGCCATTATCGCCACCTCGAACAGGAAGAAAGCCAGCCGTTTGGATTCGATTTGATCATGCGCGGCGCACAGGAGCGGCTCGCGCCGATTCTCATGACCGCGCTGGCCGCGGCGCTGGCCTTGCTCCCGATTGTGCTTGGCGGCAACCGCCCGGGACATGAAATCGAGCATCCCATGGCGGTCGTTATTCTCGGCGGCCTGGCCAGTTCAACCGTGTTGAATCTTTTCGTGATGCCAGTGTTGTATTGGAGGTTTGGGCGCTACGATCGGTAACAAGAGAAACAAAGGGCGAAAATAAATCTCATGGCCCGGTGAATAGTCGCTGTGCGGTTTTATATATTGGTGATGACGCAGACGCTATATTGTATTGGATGGTTAGAGTTCCGCGCCATGTGGCCACAGGCATAGGTTTTTGATGGTGCACCTCAACAGATTTTTAAAATTGGCGATGGAGTTCGCCGTAACCATTCGCTCCGTTTTTCCTCAAACAATGAATCGAAGTGAAACGGACGAGTTGATGACTCCTACTTTTGAAATGGGTTTTACTGTTTCAGGGGTGGGAGTTTTTAGTTTGAAGGGCATCGATATGATCGCTCACGTTATACAAAAGATGGGATGGTGAATTTATGAAAGCCTCGACCAGGCTCACTTGCTTTGGATTTCTGTTTTTGTTTTTCGGCTGGCGCTCTGGCCTGATGGCCCAAACCGAAACGCTTTCACTCTCACGCTGCCTTGCGCTAGCGGCGCAGAATAGCTTTCGTTTACAGGCTGGCGAGGCGGAAGTGCAGGCCGCTGGCGGAGCTTATCGTGTGGAGCTTGCCCGCTATCTCCCACAGGTTGCCGCCGGGCTTGCTCACAATCAGTTATTCTATCAACAATACAATTATCGCCAGCAAGTGGGACAAGCTCTGCTGGATTGGTCGGCAGGCGACTGGCTGCTCAAGACCGCCGATATCCAGAAAAAAAATCTGTTGGCGCAGCAAGCTAATCGTGAGCAAACCTATTTGGAAATCACGCATCGGGTGGCGCAGCTTTATGTTTCTATTTTGCAAAAACAAGTGAATCGCGAGGTGCTGCAGAATCGTTTCAATTTGCTGAACGAGCATTTACAAATCTCCCAGGCCCTGTGGCAAGCCGGCACGCGCACGCAATTGGACATCCTGCAAACGCAATCGGCGATCAACCAATTGCAGGAAGAAATGCTCGCCGCTGAGCTGGAAGCCGATAATCTGCGGCAAGAACTGGCGAAACGGCTCAATTTGCCGGACTACCGCTCCTTCCGATTGCGAGAATTCCCCGAACGGTTTTTCCAAATGGATTCTCTTTCCAACCTGGCTTTACAACAAAATCCGCTGCTCACCTCTTTGCGCTTTCAATATGAGGCGCAGCAACTTCGCTTGCGAGAGGTGCAGGCCGCGCGGCTACCGCACGTTCAATTGACCGGAGGTTATTTCCTGGATCGCGATCCCACCGCTAATGGTAATTCTTGGCAGGTGGGCGCCGGGTTGCAGTTCCCGCTGTTGCGCTGGGGACTCGGCAAATCCCAGCAGCAGGAAATCCGCGCCGTCGCCCGCGCATTGCAGTTGCAGCAAGCGGAAATCAGCAGAGAATTGCAGATCAAACTGGATCAGCTCAGCGAAAGAACGAAGAAATTGTGGAAAATTTACCAGGTGGAGGAGACGCGGTTCGAAACAAATCGACAGTTGTTGCAACTGGCCACGGCCAATTATCAAGCCGGGTTAATCACCAATCTCGAATATTTGACGGCGCAAAAAGAACTGGCGGAAAACGAATTAACCAAACAAGAGACGCGCTTGGATTATTTGCTCAATCTCATCGAGATTTATACGCTCACCAACCAAACCGCGAAGATTGCACAACTGCAAGGAGAATAGTAATGCGAACCGAATTCATTCAATCAACCCTCGCGCTAATTTTGGCGCCGGTACTTTTCGTCGCCTGCGGAAAAATTGCCGAGCCCGCAGTTGAAAAATCCGCGCCGGTGGTGATGGTGAAGACGGCGCCGGTGAGCCGCACGGATATGGTGGACACGCTCAACATCTTCGGCGCCGTTGCCTTACGGCAGGAGGCGTTTCTGGCTTCACAGTTTGACGGCCGTCTCAGCGACTTTTCGCTGCTGCTCGGCGACCGTGTGCAGAAAGGCGAGCAGGTCGGCACGATCGTTCCCGCCGAACGCGAGGCGTTGTTGCAGGTGACCGAACAGATGCCGGTCGAACTGCGTCCGCTGCTGGAACAGCAAATCAAAACGATCCCGCTCTTCAGCCCGTTGGAGGGTGTTGTACTGGAGGTGATGCATCACACCGGCGATGTGGTGCAAAAAGGCGAACAGATCGTGCATCTCGGTGACTTGAGCGTGCTGGACGTGCGCGGCGATCTGCCGGTACGCGATCTTTCCACTCTGCGGCGGGCCGGCAAAATTTACGTCACTTTCATTGACTATCCCCACGCGCTGCTGGCGCTGCCATTGGAAGAAATTTCCGGTCAGATCAATACCGACAATCAAACGGTAGTGATTCGGCTCCGCTTGGCAAATCCGGCCGGTGAATTTCGCCCGGGCATGTTGGCGCGTTTGGCTTTTCCCTCCGCAGTCCATGCCAACGCGCTGACGATTCCCCGCCCGGCGCTGCAGGAAGAAGAAGGCGTTTTCTACGTTTTTGCACTCAAGGAAAATACCGTGGAAAGGCGCGAAGTCAAAGTCGGAATTTTACACGACGAGGCTGTGGAAATTCTGGAGGGCGTGAGCGAGCATGAAAAAGTCGTGATCGAAAAAGCTTATTCGCTCGAAGACGGAATGGAGGTTGTTGCCGAATGACCGGACTCTCGCGCTTTGCTGTGGAGAACAAGCGGGCAATTGTGTTCTCTGCGTTGCTGCTGTCGATGATCGGATTTTATCTGATCTTTCAAATTTCCGAAGACGTCTTCCCCGGCGCGACGTTTCCTCGCATCGCGGTGTTGGTGGACAACGGCTTTGCGCCGCTGAAACAAATGGAAATGGAAGTCACCAAGCCGATTGAAGAAGCGGTGATGGGCGTGCCGGGCGTGCGCATCGTGCGCTCCACCACCAGCCGCGGTTCCGCGGAAATCAATGTCGATTTCCAGTGGGACGAGGACATGTTCAAGGCCTACCAATTGGTGCAGGCGCAGGTGAGCGGCATTCGCAATCAACTGCCGCCCGAGGTACGGCTCGAAGTGCGCCGCTTCACCTCCAGCACTTACCCGGTTTCCGGCTACAGCTTGTATTCGGATCGACTGGACCTGGTGGCGCTGAACGACTTGGCAGTATACACGATTCGGCCGCAGCTCGCCAGTATTCCCGGCATCAACAACATCGAAGTGATGGGCGGGCATCGGCGTGAATACTGGGTCAATCTCGATCCCAGCAAACTGGCTGCCGT
The DNA here is from genome assembly GCA_030263535.1 of Cytophagia bacterium CHB2. Classification (NCBI taxonomy): domain Bacteria; kingdom Pseudomonadati; phylum Bacteroidota; class Cytophagia; species Cytophagia bacterium CHB2. Next base: position 3,744 of record SZPB01000055.1, on the reverse strand, counting down.
CAATTTGGACTACCGCCAAGTGAGCGAAGCGCTCGGCCAAACCAATGCGGTGCAGTTTGTCGGACGGCTGAATGAATTCAACAAACTCTATCTGAACATCGTCGACAACCGCTATCTGACGATCGCAGAAGTGGGCAGAACTGTGGTCGCCAATCGCAACCCCACCCCAATTCATCTATCGGACATCGCGACCATCGAACCGGCGGTGGAAGAAAACTTCATCAGTTGTGCGAGCAATCAGCATACGGCCGTGTTGTTCACCATCATCATTCAACCGGGCGCCAATGCGGTGGCGGTCACGCGCGAAGTGGAAAAACGCTTGCTGGAAATCCGCAACATTCTGCCGCCGGGCGTCCACATGGAAAAGTGGTACGACATGACGGACTTTATTAAACAATCCATCGGCAGCGTGCGGGACAGCATTTTCTTGGGAGCGTTGCTGACGGTGGTCATTCTCCTGCTTTTCCTGCGCCGTTTGCGTATCACGTTGGTGACTGCGGCCATTATTCCCATTGCGCTGCTCATCACCTTCATTCTGGTCAAACTAACCGGAATGAATTTGAATCTGATGAGCCTCGGCGGTTTGGCGGCCGCTATCGGCATCCTGGTTGACAACGCCATTGTCGTGGTGGAAAATATCGAACGCTTTTTGGAAGAAGGCCATTCCCGCACCGAAGCTGTCGTGCAGGCCACCAGTGAAATCATTTCGCCGCTGATGGGCGCGACGTTGACCACGCTGGTGGTTTTTGTTCCGCTGGTTTTTCTGAGCGGCGTGCCAGGTATTTTTTTTCGGGCATTGGCATTAACGCTTTCGCTGGCCATCGCCGTTTCTATGCTACTGGCGATGTTTCTCACACCGGCGTTGGCCGCGGTTTTCGTTTCCACCAAAAAAACGAAACCCGGACGCGTGCTGCCGCACATTATCGCCGCGCAACAACGCGCTTTGCAATACTCACTCAAAAAACCGCTGCCGGTTTTGTTCTTCATGCTGCTCTTGGGATTCATCTCGGTTTATTCCTACCTGCATCTCCCCAGCGGATTTCTGCCGGAATGGGATGAGAGCACGATCGTACTGGACTATCTGTCGCCGCCCGGCAGTTCCATCGAAGGCACCAAAAGCATGCTCAGCAGCATTGAAGATTATGTCATGACGTTGCCGGAGGTGCAAACTTATTCGTTGCGCACCGGGCGCAGCTTGGCACATCCGCGCACCCACGCTAGCGATGGCGATTTTGTCATCTATTTGAAAAAGGGTCATCAGCGCTCTTCCTTTGAAGTCATGGACGATCTACGCGAGTTTATTGCGAAAAAGGAACCACGGCTGGAACCGGAGTTGTTTCAAGTGCTGCCCGATCGCCTGAACGACTTGAGCGGCGAGATTGCGCCCATTGCGGTCAAAGTGTTTGGCAACAATCTGACTTCAGTTCAGGAGGTCGCCACGCAGATTGCCGATGCGCTGGAGCACATTCCCAACGTGGTGGACGTGTTTCCGGGCTTTGAGCCGGGCGAGCCGGAGTTGAACATTCGGGTCATTCCGGAAGCGGCCAGCCGCTACGGCCTGACCGTCAAAGAAATCAATCGCGCCGTACACATGGCGCTGTGGGGGGAAGAATCTACGACCATGATGGAAGGTTTGAAAATCATTCCGGTGCGCTTGCGCTACGCCAAAACTGATTTCAATCATTTGGAAAAAATCCGCCGGTTGCCCATTTACCTGCCGGAAATCCACCGCATGTTGCCGTTGGAAGAAGTCGCGGAAATCAGCAAAATCCCCGGGCTGTCCGATGTTGATCATGAAAACCTCAGCCAAGTGGTCACTGTGAAGGCGCACATTTCCGGCCGCGATCTCGGCAGCGTCATTCAAGATCTCAAACGTACTCTCGCTGAAATTCATCTGCCACCGGGAGTCTCCATTCAATTGGGCGGCCAATACGAGAGCCAGCAACAAGCCTTCCGCGAGTTGCTGCTGATCCTGGCATTCGGCACGTTTTTGGTCTTCACGATTCTGCTGTTTGAATTTAAATCCTTCCGCTCTTCTTCAGTCATTCTCATGGGCACCGTGCTTGCGGTCAGCGGCGTTTTTCTGCTGCTGTTGGTCACCGGCATTCCGCTGGATATTTCCGCTTTTATGGGCATGATCATGATCGTCGGTGTAGTGGTCAACAACGGCATTCTATTGATCGACTACACCGAACAATATTTGAAAACCTCTCCAAACGTGGCGGAAGCGCTGCTCGCAGCCGGCCGCGTGCGCCTGCGCCCGATCATGATGACAACGGTGGCGACGATTTTCGGATTCCTGCCGTTGGCGTTGGCCATCGGCGAAGGCGCCGAAATGCTGCAGCCGCTGGCCGTGGCGATGATCGGCGGCATGATCGTCTCGATGCCGCTGTCGCTGCTCGTGATTCCGACGCTGTATTATTTGGTGAATCGCGAAAGTATGCGTACTCAGCCAGCAGTGGTTAGGGTTGATTGAAAATGCAAGAATTTGCCCCCGGACAATTTTTCGAGATCCATGTTACTTTATTATAATCTTGGGGCAGTGACTAATTTTGCATGAAACCAAAGGCAGTACAAATGAACGGACTACTACGAAATTCTACGGAGAAGGGTCCCCAGACTTACGTACACAAGCCCGAAAGCTAGCACGCCGATCAGCATGCCGATAAAACTTCCGGCGACAACATCTCGGAGACTATGCACCCACAGCACGACTCGCGAAAAAGCCACGCACACGGCCCATGGCAACAGCAAAAAAAAAACAACTGCGTCGCGGCGTTGACGCCAAAATCAAGCCCATTGCCAGAAAGAAGCTCGCGAAGAACATTGACGCAAAAGCATGTCCGGAAGGAAAGGAATAACCGATGGTCGCGATCCAATGCTCTTTGATCAGACGATGCAACATGAGCGGCGGCGGCTCTGCTTCCAGAACGGTACGCAAAAGCCTGTGCCGCTCTTCTTTTGCGAGTGCATAGAATTCGTTAGCCGGCATTTGCAACGGCCCGGAGCCGTTGTCACCGGCAAGATAAACGATATGCGGCCGGGGCGTCTGGAACACAGCTTTGATCACATACTCATTAAGAGCAGATCCCCCTCCGTTAAAAAGAACCAAGAAGACAAAAATAACAAGGGCTTCGGTAAGGCGTTGCTTTCGGGGAACTCCCGCACGCGACACCAGAAGGCCAAGCATGGCGATGCCGACTAACGGAGCGCATTTCGTTCCTCCCGTTTCCGTGATAACGTAAGCGCACAACGCAAACCATGAATCGAGACTGAAGCAGGGCGTATTTTCCGCATCCCAACTGAAAAACAGAAAAATGATGAGAGGAAAGACATAAACGATTGATACGTGCCCCGTGAGGCTCCGAAGCACGGTTGCAAGGCTGCGAGTGCCGTTCTTAAGCGAGGCGGGGCGTGTATTTCCCATACTGCATCAGAAGGACCAGGCCACGCCAATGCGATCCGTGCCAAGGTAGGGCTTGGCAGACCAACTCGTGGATTGTTGTTTGTGCCGGTTCACGAGCGTGCTTCCGACCCAATAGCCGATCGCGCTTCCCAGCACCACATCTGCTCCCCAATGCCTGTGCGTGTCAAGACGTTGCATTGCGACGGAAACCGCGAGCGTATAACATGGAATTTCCACCCACCAGGAATCATATTGTTTGGCCAGCACCGTCATCAGGGCGAACGCGCCGGTGGCATGACCCGAGGGAAAGGATCGTCTCTCTTCAGCGCCGGAGAATT
>SZPB01000054.1 GCA_030263535.1 Cytophagia bacterium CHB2 | reverse complement strand
CTGATGATTTTGTTACAACGGCCAAGCTGTTACTGGAACATCTACTCAAAAGTTCGCGATTTCGAACAGACACCGAATAGCAACAGCCTGTCTGCGCAAGCCGCGCTTCGCGATGAACCAAACAAGTCAATCAGCCCCTGTGCGTCCTGTTCTCCCAAACCTTTTTCCACGGCTTGCTGAAAAAATTGATAGGTCAAGGCTCTGACGAGAAACTCTTGGCCCGGCCTTTGAAGCAACCTCCGGAGCTGAACAAAAATCCTTCATTCTGAAAATTTGATGCCGCCTTTTGAAATTTCTGTAACATTTCTTGACAAGGCAGGAAGTTGTGGCTATATTGCCCGCAGGTAAAGATGAAATTCGAATCGCAAGAGCAGGGGACTGGCGATCTGATTTGGCTCCCTACTCCCTACTCCCTACTCCCTACTCTCTACTCTCTAGCTTCCGCATCCTTGAGTTTCAGTTCGAATCTGATCAATATTGGAGAACAAATATGATCAAAACTCATCTTTTTGCAGCTTATGCCAGTTGCGCTTTGTTGTGGTGCAGCATGGCAACCGATCTTGCCGCGCAAGACCTGTCACAAACCGGTAAACAACTCGCATTTCGAAAGGCGAATATTCCAATCGAAGGTGAGTATATCGACGCCGTTTTTTATACTGACTCGTCGGCGCAAGAACTGCGGCCAAAGATCATTATCAGAAAAGAAAGCGTTGATTTCATGACGCGTGCAGGAGCTATCAGGCATCGCGTCATTACACACAGTGGGCCAACCGCAACAATTACCTGTAACGGCCAGTTCATTTGCTTTTATAAAGAAGGTTTTTGCTTTTACAAGGACACCGGAGACCTCCTATGGCAAGATGCACCTGAGGAAGATGAAGATGGGCCAGGCCGATTGTATAAAATCTCATCGCTGGGCTTGGTTTGCAATGTGCTTAAACAAAATGGAAAAATCATTTTTCACAGTCAGCAAGGCACAGTGATGGCCGTGCACGCCATAACAGATGGCATGTCTCGCACTCTTGACGGAGAGTGGTCGCCGGATGGGCAGTATTTTCTTGCTTCGGCATCGATAACCAGCATGTTACACGATAACCGCATATTCCTCTTTGATGCTCAAGGCGCAAAATTGTGGGAAAAGAGGTTGGATGAAAAATGGGCGGTTGAGATTGAATTTTCTCCAAAATCGAAATGGATATTCTTGAGATATCGCGATTTCAACGATAGAACATTCGGAAACACACTTCTCGCCACGCAAGATGGGGCTGCTGTCCATGATCTGATCCAAAATGATCTGCTGTTTCCAACTTTTTCGACTGATGAGCGGTATTTTTTAGCAAGAGGCCGGCACAGAAGAGAGGGGCCTGGTCAAAAACTCGTTTTGTTTGATATCGAAACAGGAACCGCACTTTTTGAGATCTTCCTTGCGAAACCCATAATCGATTATGTGGTTTTTCCTGATGAGGTGGTTATTTACGTTCTACACCAATCGGAAATAGTCAAATTGGACGTTTCCGGCGCAGTTATTGGCGCCTATGCCTTTGAAAAGCTGGAGGCACCCTTAAACATATTACGACTCCAGGATGGATCAACTCCAAATCAGGTTTTGATACGAGGGCAAGGGAGCTATCTATATTTGAACCCAAGTAAATAAATTGATGGGAAAACTGACGGCAGCTAATCTTATAGGGAAAGGTCAGCATATATGATTCAACCCAACCATTCTCGGTCAGCTTTCGCAGATGGTCAATTTATTTTGCCGGTTGTTAGTGTTGTGATACTCACGCTGGCAGGCATTTCAATGGCTCAATGCCCCGAACAATCGTATCAATGGCCGGTTGTTCCCGGTGGGACGAACCAACAGAAGATAAACTCTGCTTTTATGGAATATCGCGATGGACATTTTCATGATGGGATTGACGTCGATGCCGATTCAGGAACGTCGGTAATCGCATGCAGTGGCAATCTAGATGTACTCAGTATTGTACACGGAACATTCCAGGGGCATCCCGACAAAGAAATGTTTGTGCAAGAATTTGAGCCTCCCTTCCGAATATTCTTTTATGATCATATGCAAACAATTGCCACGGGAATAGATACAACTATGTTTCTGGACGAAGCGGGTGACGAGATCGGCACGACAAACTTTAGGAATCACCTGCATTTCTGTGAAGGCCCCAATCAAATGGAAGTGCACCCGCTGCGTGACAGCGAATCCCTGTGCAGCTTTTCCGACACGACAAGGCCCAAGATTACAAATTTTCGCGTTCACAAGGATGGGCAGTATGGTTACGATGTCCAAATGCCAAAAGATGATGACGGAGTATACAATGTTACTGGCAGGGTAGATTTTCTTGTGAAGGCGAACGACATCATCTCCGGGCCCGGAGGCTCGAACACCGGGCTTTTTGGAGTCGAGTATGAGATTTATGATTCAACCCCAACTAAGCTGGCCGGTAATAAGATTTATTTTGACACAACATGGGTACACAATCAGTACCTGCAATTTACTTATGATACGATTCTTTCGAACTCCAGTACGTATTGGTACATACCCACCAATAAATTGATTTCCAACGGCTACTGGGATTCTCAAACCGTTGCTGACGGAGTTTATAATCTTTGTTATTGGGCAGCGGATGTGCGGTTCAACTATCGCGATACCTGCTATACTATTAAAGTCGCCAACCACCCCACCACGCCAGTCATTCAAGGCGCAATCGAAGGCGAAGAACAAGTGGAATTGACTTTCGGCGGCGCCGGCGCCACCAGCTATCGCATCTATTACGACACCGACACCGGCCCACCGTATCAAGGAGCCGGCGCAGACCAAGGCGCATCTCCAATTGAAATCTCAGTCGATTCGACGGTCACCAAAACCGTTACCCTCACCGGTTTGACCAACGGACAAACCTACTATTTCGCCGTCAAAGGCTACAACAGCAACACCGACGAAGAGAGCAATTATTCTGTCGAAGTCAGCGCCACGCCGAATATCTTCCCGCCGCCTACTCCCGAGAATTTTGCTGCCAGCCTCAATAGCGGGGGCTTCGTGCAACTCTCGTGGGAGGAGAATGATTCCTCCACGGCCGAAGCTGCGGGCTTCATCATCTTTCGCAGCCAAACCAGCGGCAGCGGTTTCAGCGTGTTGCCAAAATCGGCTCAAGGATATCTGTGAAAATATTGTAACATTTCTTGATAAGGCAGGAAGTTGTGACTATATTGCCCGCGCGTAGCGATGAAATTCGAATCGCAAGAGCAGGGGACCGGCGATCTGATTAGTCTCTCTTCTCCTAGTTTCCGCATCTTTGATTCCAGTTGTATTCCGATCACTCTCTGTAGTATTTTGTTTTAGTGTCAAACTCATTCTCAGGAGTGACTATCGTGCAAAAAAAGTATAGTCTAAAATTGTTTGAAGGCTTCGCGCTGCATTGTTTCTGTCTTTGCCTGGCTGCGCAGGGGCAGCAAATGGAGCAAAACCATGGCAAATTAATGCTACACGAGCTTCGCAATGGTGACATTAACCAGCTTGAGGGGTTAAGGAAAGCAGATGAATCGCTTAACAAATATTTGTCGGTTTGTCGATTGCTTTCGGTCCCTAGCAATATCAGAGAAGTTGTTTCTGGCGAATTCCAGTTGCTGGATAACAATGGAACGACACTTTGGAAGGAATCATACACTTATGCTACGGATGATCCAGCTCCTGAATTCCTCGTGTCCGTAAATGGCTTTGTTTGTAAGCTGGACGCAAGCGATGGCTCCATATCTTTTCGTGATTCTGCCGGAGTCAAACTCATTTCGCACACAATATTCCCACAATTCACTCGCTTCATGCATGGTACATGGTCCAATGATGGCCAATACTTTGTCCTGGCTGCTCCTGACCCGGACGAACCAGCACATTACCAGATCATTTGTTTCACTCGAACCGGGATTAAACAGTGGAGACAAAAACTTGGATATTCGATCCCAAACAGCATTACCATCGCTCCCTCATCTGAGTGGATTCTCGTTGTAATCCGGGATCTTGCTAAAAGTAAAACAAAAGCTTTGCTTCTCTCCAGCGCAAGAGGTGAGCTCGCCAATGTTATAAATGAACCAGTCGTTAGTGCCATCTTCTCTGCAAAGTACAACCTCCTTGTTGTTAATAGTCTTTCCAATGACCTTCCACAAATCGCTCACGTGTTGTTATATGAATTACCTACTTGTCAACAGATTCTTAAAACAACAATGCCTGAACATATTCACAGTGTGAGATTGCTTGAAGATGAACAGCTCATTTACGTTCTGACAAGACCTACGCACCGGCAGCGCAATTTGGCCAGCAAATCAAGAAACCCACAAAATGACGTCACTAAAATGCACTTTGCGGCAATCACTTTTGAGGGGAGGATACTAGGAATTGCTGAATTGCCGTCCGCGATCGACTCACCTCCCAATCGTGTCACAATTCATTCAGCATCAACCACGGAATATCTAGTTTTGGATACAGGAATGAAAACATTTCTCTTTCGCATCGTCCATTGATTTGTGTTTTCTTAGGGACAAACAAGGCGCGATATCGACATATAATTCCGGAGCCAAAATGGTTCACACACAACGACGCATAGGCCAAGCGGCTATTTTCAAAATTGCCATTCCGGTTGCGTTCTGTTTCTTTGCAGTTGATAACGAAAATGCCTATGCCCAGGGTTGCCCACAAGGCAGTTACAGATGGCCTATTGCGCCATCACAAACTCAGCAACAGATTAATGGCACTTTCATGGAATACCGAAGTTCATCGAACCCTAACAACCATCGTTTCCATGATGGTATAGATATTCAGGCCCAAAGACATACAAGTGTTTTTCCCTGTAAGACCAACACCCAGGTCTTTGGGGTTTCCCGAACCTGGGTTGGGACTGGTGCTGACAGGTATCCAGATCAGTCGTTTAGTCTGCAAGAGCTCCAGGAACCTTATCGTGTTTTCTTTTACACTCATATGGAAACAGTCTATGTTGAGAATCAGGACATAATTCAGGAGTGGGATCATGAGTTGGCACAAACAAATATTCTCAATCATGTTCATTTCAATCAGGGGGCGAATACACAGGAAGTAAACCCCTTGACCAGCTTGTTTGATGATCGTATCTGTCCGTTTGTGGACAATGGTGATCCTCGCATCTTGAACTACCGTATAGAATCCGACTCCATAGGTATAAAATTGCCAATGGTCGGCGGAGTTTACCAAGTTACAGGCAAAGTTGATTTCCTTGTTCAGGCGAAAGATTCGATTTCAGCCCCAGGAACCGACAACGTTAGCGTCTATGGCGTCAACTTCACGATTCTGGGATCAGGCGGCGCAGTTGTATCAACAAACACCTATTTCTTTAATGAGTGGCTCTCGAAGGAAAATCTGGCCTTTGTGTACAAAAAGGCGCTTTCTAGCAACACAACTTATTGGTATATTCCGACCAACAATTTGACTTCAAACGGCTTCTGGAACTCAACTTTAGTTGCGGATGGAACCTATACGCTACAGTTTACGGTATATGACACATACTTCAGAGAAGCGACAAAAGAGTATGTGATTAGCGTTGCCAATCACCCAACTACGCCAATCATCAACAATCTCCTATGGGGGGACGCTAACGTAACTTTAAATTTTACTGGCGCCGGCGCCACCAGCTACCATATCTATTACGACACCGACACCGGCTCGCCGTATCAAGGCACCGGGGCAGACCAGAGTTCTTCCCCCATCGAGATCTCAGTCGATTCGACGGTCACCAAAACCGTTACGCTCACCGGTTTGACCAACGGCCAAACCTAGTATTTTGCCGTCAAAGGCTACAACAGCAACACTGACGAAGAGAGCAGTTATTCTGTCGAAGTCAGCGCCACGCCGAATATCTTCCCGCCGCCTACTCCCGAGAATTTTGCTGCCAGCCTCAACACTGCCGGGTTCGTGCAGCTTGCGTGGGAGGAGAATGATTCCTCCACTGCCGAAGCTGCGGGCTTCATCATCTTTCGCAGCCAAACCAGCGGCAGCGGGTTCAGCGCCATTGACAGCGTTGTCACGGAGAGCTTTACCGACTACACGGTTTCACCCAATGTGACCTACTATTACAAAGTGCAAGCCTACAATTCCGCCGGCAACAGCTCGCAAACCGCGCAAGTCAGTCAGCTCGCCGGCTTGAGCGGCACTCTCACCGGCAATATTACGTGGAGCACACCCGGCGCTATCCTTGCCGGCGAGGTCGAGCTGCCTTCGGGCAACAGCATTACTGTGCAAGCCGGCGCGAACATCACCGCGGCTACTGGTGCAGGCGTTGTGCTGAAAATCTATGGCGCTTTCAATGTCAACGGTACCGAGGCTTCTCCGGTCACATTTGACCGCAGCGGCAGTTCGGGCAATTGGATCGGCATTCGCTACAAAGCCAACAGCGAGGGCACAATCAATTGGGCGACAATTCGTTATGCGCAGAAGGGCGTGTGGGTGGATAATGAAGACAGCATCGTGTTGGAGCATTGCACCATCGAGAATTTTGCGAGCCAGGGCGTTTATCTCAACGGCTCCGGAACTACGGTGCAGAATTGCACGATTCGTGATGCTGCCGGCGGGGCGCATGGGGTTTATATTACCGGAACCTGCAATCCCAGTATTCTGAATACGAGCATCAGCAATGCGCCCATTGGCATCATGCGCGATACCGGCTCACAGGCTTACGCCACAATTGATGGAAACGACATTTCGAATTGCAGCAATGCCGGCATTCAGGTCTTGGGCGCAAACGCCGCCCTCCGCAACAACAACATTCACGGCTGCGGCTATGGCATTCGCCTGCAAACCGGATCGAATGCCAGCATTCATGACAACGATATTCACGCCAACACCACCGGCGTTTATCTCGAGCAAAGCCAGCCGAGCAATTTGAAATGGAACAATTTCGGCTACAACGGCAGTGTGAGCGCCAACAGCAGCGCGAGCGTGTTGATCAACTGGTTGAATGCGAGTAACAGCTTCATGGCCTCCAAGTGGAACAATTTCTACAACAATGGCGGCCTGGATATTTCGAACCAGGACAGCGATACGCTGGCAGCCACCGGGCAATATTGGAACAGTCAGAATCTCAGCGGGCTGGTGAACACCGCTTCGGCGCAAACCAGCCACAATGCCAATGCCGGACCTGGCGGCGACTCCGGGAAACCTGTAGTTTCTGAAGAGGAGAGTGGTCAACCTTTGCCGGCGAATTTTACGCTGCAGCAGAATTATCCCAACCCTTTCAATCCTTCGACGCGCATCCGCTTTGCGCTGCCGGCGCGCGCCGTGGTTTCATTGACTATTTATGATATGAATGGCAGGGTCGTCCGGCACTTGATCAGGCAACAAACATATGAACCAGGATGGCCGGAAGTGACGTGGGACGCACGCAACGATGCGGGCGCGGCAGTGGGATCAGGCATTTATTTCTATCGCCTGACCGGCCGCAATCTGGAATCCAACGAAAGTTTTGTGCAAACGCATCGACTGCTATTGCTGCGGTGAAAATGACGTTCAGGATTTTACAAAAAGGAAACCTGACAATGGAGATTTCATTTCGTTGGCTGCATATCGCGATTGCTCTTTTCTTACTTGCGTTTACAAAAACAGCCACAGCACAACAAGTTGTCGTCGATGAGATTCAAATCTCCCGTCAACCGCTGCGTGATGGCGAGTTTCAATTGCACGCGGAATTCAAGCTGCCGGATTTCGCAGGCGTTCCCGTCGAGCAGATAAACATCGACTACGCGGTATTGGAGCTGGAGGTCCTGGTGAAGACAGCCGCAGAGTCGGATTTCGGCGCGCTTGAAATACTCGCTGCTGGAGAAAACAAATCTGCGCCATTGGCGGGGTTGAACTACAATCTCAATCCTGTTACCGCGCGAATACACCAGAACCGCACCGGGTTTGATCGCGTTGAATTCGATATCACGCAACTCGTGAGAGCGTGGCTCCACCAGGCTGTGCCGAATCACGGGCTGTTGCTGGTTTCACACCGTCGCGTGGGGGAAAAATCGTTGCAAGAAAACCGCCTTATCCTTCCCAACGGTCGCGCCCCCAAAGTCACCATTTACTACACGGTTTTGGATGAGTGAGTGAGGTGGCAAGTCGAGCTGGTGCACGCTGGATTCACGACAACGGAAACAGATTGATCAACCCCTGCGTGCCCTGCTCGCCCAAGCCTTTTTCCACGGCTTGTTGAAAGAGTTGATGGGTCAATGCCGTACCCGGAAATTCCTTGCCCAGGCTTTGAATCAATTCCGTTGCCAGGCGCAAATCCTTGCTCTGCAGACGGATCATGAATCCCGGCGCGATTAAGTGTTCCGGCGCGATTCGCTCACGCTCTTTCTATTCATACCGTAACGCCTCGATTGGATTAGCCAGCGCAGCCTTGACGGTTTGGAAACTGACAGTCAGCAACCCCAGCAGCAAAGCGGCGAACGCGGTTAGGAAAAAGATCGTCCAACCCAAAGACGCGTGATAAGCGAAGTTCTGCAACCACTGATTCATGGCATACCATGCAATCGGCCAGGCCAGCAGATTCGCCAAAATGATCAGTTTCGCAAAATCTTTTGAGAGCAGAATCAACAATTGTCCCAGCGACGCGCCCAACACTTTGCGAATGCCGATTTCCTTGGTACGGCGCTCGGCCATGAAGGAGGCGAGCCCGGAAAGTCCCAAACACGCTACAAAAATGGCAAGCATGGTAAAATAACCAAACATGGTGCTGAGCCGTTCTTCGGCGCGGTACATTTTGTTGAATTCCTCATCGAGGAAGAAATAATCAAAAGGATAATTCGCCGAATACTTTTGCCACGCCTCGCGCATATGCGCAATCGCGCCGGGAATATCATTGGTTCGAATGCGCGCTGAGGCATACCAGGACCAATTGGCGCCCAATTGAATAAAGAGCGGATGAATTTCCTGCCGAAATGAGTGCATGTGAAAATTCTTCATCACGCCGATCACCTTGCCGTTGGCTTCATCTCCGCGTCCAAAAGGCTTGCCGACTGCCGACTCCCATCCCAGCAAGTCTCGCAGCTTTTCATTGATGATAAAGGCTTGCGCCGAGTCCGTTGCAAACATTCGTGAAAAATTCCGGCCCTCAACCAACTCGATTTCAAAAACGTTAATGAAATCGTAATCGACGGTTGTGTTGTAACTATGAATTGCTTCCTGTCCGTCGCGCTTGGTCCAGCCCAGGCCCGTTTGCGACCCGATGCTTGTCGGCAAATGGCCGGAAGCTGTGACGCTCTCAAAATTCGGATGATTCAACAAGTCCCTTTTAATCAAATCGATTTTTTTGCGCGCTTCGCGATCGCGCATGCGCATGACGAGTACTTGTTCGCGATTGTAACCCAATTTCACGTTTTTGATGTAATGCAATTGTTGCTGCACCGCCGCCGTGCAAATAATGAGAGCAGCGGTTGCGGCAAATTGCAGAATCACCAAAGTGCTGCGCAACCGCGACCGGCCATGATCTTTAATTTCTCCTTTCAACACTTTTGCGGGTTGAAAGGCCGTGAGAAAAAACGCCGGATAGCTGCCGGCGATCAAACCCACCACAAAAATCGCGGCCGCTAAACCCGCGATCACCCTGCCTTGCAGCAACAATCCGAACGACAGGTCGCGTTCCACCAAATTCGAAAAAGCCGGCAGCAGCAACTCCACCAGCAACAATGCAATCAGCGACGCTGCGAGCGTCAGCAGCAGAGATTCGCCCATGAACTGCTTGAGAAGCTGTAGGCGATCGGCGCCGACGACTTTACGCATGCCCACTTCTTTCGCGCGCAACGTGGCGCGCGCCGTGGTGAGATTCATATAATTGATGCAGGCGAGCAACAGAATGATGAGGGCCAGGCCGGAAAGCAAATAAAGATATCTCACATCATTATTTGTGCCAATGTCAAAATTGATGTGAGAGTTCAAATGAATATCCTGCAACGGCTGCAAATAGTAGCGATGCGGTTTTGTTTTGTCGCGCCACTCTTCCGTGTGATACTTTTTCACCAGATCCACAAGCTTGGCTTCGAATGCGGCCACTTCGAAACCCGGCTGCACCAGAATGTAGGTGTAATAAGAACTGTTGCCCCACTTCTGAAATTGTTCCTTGTTGTCATTGATCGCGATCAACGTTTCAAAGGACCCCAGCATGTTGAAATGAAAATGCGAGTTGCGGGGAACGTTTTTCACCACGCCGGTGACCGTCATGTCGTGTTTGTCTTGCAACCGTATGATCTTGCCCAGCGGATTTTCCGCACCGAAGTATTTCTGCGCGGTTGCTTCGGTCAGCACAACGGTGTAAGGCTCGGACAATGCGCTGGCGGGATTCCCGGCGAGCAGCGGAAACGAGAATATTTGAAAGATATCGGGGCCGGCCCAGATGACACCATTCTCATAAAAACTTTTGTCGCCCATCATGACGAGAACCTCGTTCCAATCATCGAGGGCGACGGCATGAGACACTTCGGGATACTCGGCTTTCAGTGTTTGGCTGAGAACCGCCTGCGTCACCGCAAAGTGGTCGGAGCCTAAATAAATATTGCCGGGCTGGTGCGCGACCACGCGGTAAACTCGCTCAGCCTTTTCGTGATAACGATCGAAGCTCAACTCGTACTGCACGTACAGCATAATCAGAATAAAGCAAGCGAGGCCAACCGCCAGGCCGGCAATATTTATCAATGAAAAAGATTTGTGCTTGAGAAAATTGCGCCAGGCAATGATGAGATAATTTTTGAGCATCGGCCTCTCCCGTTATGCTTGCAGCGTCGCTAAAACTGTGAACCACGGTTTAGCATTTTGACAACCGCTGGCATTGAAAGGTTTGCATGATTGATCAAAAATCATGTTTGACATTTACTGGGGAAATCGCGATTTGTCGATGCCCGGAATAAGCTGCAGCGCATTCTTGTAATAAAGCTTTTGCAAAACTTCGTCCGGCAAATCCAGGCCGTACATTTTCCAAAACGCATGCCGTTTGCGATAGTAGTCGAAATATTCGTCGGCGGTTTCAAGCACACGAAAATAGACATGATATTCCGCCGGCGCCCAAATATCCTTTCCAAACAGCACCCGGTCTTGATACGTGATGAACCATTCCCGCGCAAAACGCGGCTGCCGTCCGGGTTCATAAATAATCGCGCCGATTTCGGTGTACATATTCGGAATTTCATCGAGTAATTTTCCCAGCCGCGCGAGATCATGGCCCAGCCACGCCATGTGCGCGCTGATGAACTTTGTTTTCGGATGTTTGCGGAACACGTTAAACTGCTCGTTCATCACTTGTTCCCATGACGGTTCTTTACCGTAGCGATAGCGTTCCGGGAATTGCTTCAATTCCAGCCAGCGCTCATTAAAACGATCTTGCGGCAGCCAAAACGGCGCAGGATCACCGGAATGAATCAGCACTGGGATTTTTAACTCGCCACACTTTGCCCAGATTGGGTCAAGACGCGGATCATCGACGGCAACGCGCTTGCCGGCAGTATCCTTGACGTCCAAGCCCAGGCTTTTGTAAATCTTCAAACCGCGCGCGCCGTTTTTATGATCCAGCTCCAATTCCTTCACAGCTTTCTGCGTCCAGCCTGCTTCGCCGATGCCGGTGAAGTCGATGTTGGTAAACACGATGAAGCGCCCCGGCGCAACTTCGTTGGCATTCTTCACCGCTTGCTTCAAATAGTTGCTGTCATGCAATCCGGAAGCCGTCGTGCCGTCAGGATTTTGCACGCGCCGGAAACCGCGGCCGCTCAGATTCACCATCACCGCCATGTTGAGCTTGTCCATTTCCGCCGCCACTTCTTTAAGATTTTGCGGCGACATGTTGCTTTGATGATTGTGGACATCAATAAACGGAAATCGCGCGCGCGTTACCGGATGCTCCGGCACGACGAGTGTTGCGCGCGGCGCATACTCTTCAAATGACATGGTTTCACTTTGACCTTGCGCCGGGTGTGTAACAAAAATCAAATACCAAGAAAAAAACAATGCGGAGGCAACGAGACGCCGTTTTGCGGCATACAGCATGTGACTGGCCCCGGACGCAAAATTCGCCACAACGATTTTGATCTTCTTCATAATGATCACACCTTTGTTGATTTGACTTCATTCTGGCTCGATGAAAACATTTCGCTTCAATGCTGTTCAGACTTGTCGCAACCAGATGCCTCGCGTTGGCAGAGCTTGTCGAAGCCTGAGGTAGCTTAATCTTTAAAGACGATAATACCATTTTCTTGTTTAAAAAACACGGTTGTCCTGAATTTTTGCCGGGCGCAGATTTTTTTGTGACTTTGCAACTATCTCTTGCGCTAGGTTAAAATATCATTATGTTAGTGCCTTCAAACCAAATCACGGGAGGAGGAATGGTTAACTTTTCACTGCTCGATGGCAGTATCGTCGGGCTTTATCTGCTCGTGACCATGACGGCCGGCGTGATGGTGCGCAAATACGTCGGCAAAGTCGAGGATTTTTTGGTCGCGGGACGCGAGATGAATGTTTATCTCGGCATTGCTTCGCTGGCGGCCACGGAGTTCGGTATTGTTACCTGCATGTACACGGCGCAAAACGGTTTTGACAAGGGCTTTGCCGGCGCCATTCCCGGCGTGCTGACGTTTTTGGCGATGTTTCTCGTGGGCTACTCCGGTTTCTGCGTGAAGCCGCTGCGCGATTCCGGCGTCATGACGATTCCAGAGTTGTTCGAAAAAAAATTCGGCTCGCGCATACGCTGGGCGGCCGGCCTCGTCATTGTGCTCGGCGGGTTGTTGAACATGGGCGTTTTTCTGCGCACCGGCGGCGAGTTTCTCGTCAACGTGAGCGGCATGAATCCGGGCTATCTCGAATTGATGATGACCACGTTGCTCATCGGCGTTGCGGTGTACACGATTCTCGGCGGCATGCTCTCGGTGCTGGTCACGGATTTTCTTCAATTCATTGTGATGAGCGTGGGGCTTTTGATTACGACATTTTTGATTCTCGATCAAATCGGCTGGGATACGCTTGTTGCGACGGTACAATCCCATCACGGTGAAGGCGGTTTCAATCCTCTCAAAAATGCCAGCATGGGCTGGTCATATGTCATCTTCAACGCCTTGCTGAACACTGCAGCCGTACTCACCTGGCAAACGCAAATCTCACGCGTGTTATCTGCAAAAGATACTGCCACCGGGCGCAAAGTTTACACCGGCACTTCCTTCTTTTTTGTTGCGCGCTTTCTCATTCCGGGTATTTGGGGCATTGCCGCGCTCGCGCTGCTCACCCCGGAGCAAGTCGGCGGCAATTCTCTGTTGGCGATGCCGAAGATGCTCGGCATGCTGCTTCCAGCGGGATTGATGGGGTTGCTCATTGCCACCATGCTCGCAGCAGACATGAGCACGGATTCGTCATACATGCTGACCTGGGGCAGCGTGATCTACAACGACATCATGGCGCCGTTTCGCAAAGTCCCCTGGTCAGAGAAAAAAGGATTATTTTGGAATCGCACGATCATTGCATTGATCGGCGTGTTTTTGCTGATTTATGGCCTGTGGTATAAATTGGAAGGCGATCTCTGGACTTACCTCGGCATTACCGGCTCGATTTATTTGTCGAGCATGTCGATTTTGTTGATCGCCTGCTGCTACTGGCCGCGCGCCAACAATTGGGGCGCGGCAGCCGCAATCATCTGCGGCGCGCTGGTGCCGATCACAACTCTGGTTCTGCAAAAATTTGGCCCATTCACCGTCTGGTTCAAACAAAATGACACGGTCTGCGGCATCGCGACGTATGTCATCGTTGCGCTTGCCATGATCACTGGCTCGTTACTGAAACCATCCCCGCAACACGCTTCAGGAGACCAACCGTGACTGAGTTATTCGATAGTATTTTGAACATGATTTCCGAGCATTGGTTCTGGGGATCACTCACCCTTGCCTGTCTTGTTTGGTATTCTACCATAACGATCTATGTCGCGATCAAGGGCGCAGGCGATATTCGTCAAATGTTGCGCAAGCTTTCCAGGTCAAAGGCCCAAACAAGCGAATGAGATGATCTTCATTTTTTGAAAGGCAGCATCATGAACACCTCGCGTCGAGAATTTCTGAAAACAACCGCCGTCGCCAGCGCCGGCGCAGCGCTGCTTCCCTCCCACCTTGTTTTCGCAGACACGAAAACGCCCAAAGTCCGGTTGGGATTTATCGGCGCCGGATTGCGCGGCCAGCATTTGCTGGAATTAGCCTTGCGGCGTGATGACGTTGACGTGCCTGCAATTTGTGACATTCAACCAACCATGATCGAGGCCAGCCTTGATCTCATCAAAAAAAGCGGCAAGCCTGCGCCCAGAGTAATTCAAGAAGGGCCACACGATTACCGCAAATTGCTGGCGATGAAAGACATTGATGCGGTAATCATTGCCACGCCCTGGGAATGGCATGCCGTGATGAGCATTGACGCGATGAATGCCGGAAAATACGTGGGCTGCGAAGTGATTGCGGGCACGACGGTGGAAGAATGCTGGGACTTGGTCGATACCTCCGAACGCACCGGCATGCCCATGATGATGCTCGAAAACGTGTGTTATCGCCGCGATGTCATGGCCATTCTCAACATGGTACGTCAGGGGCTATTCGGTGAGATCGTGCATTTGCAAGCCGGCTATCAACACGATTTGCGCGAAGTGAAATTCAACAACGGCAAACAGCCTTACGGCGGCGGAGTCGAGTTCGGCGACAAGGGCTTTTCGGAGGCGCGCTGGCGCACGCAACACTCTGTCATGCGCAACGGCGATCTTTATCCCACGCACGGCATCGGACCGGTCGCGATGATGATCGACATCAATCGCGGCAATCGCTTTGTGTCGTTATGTTCTTATGCCTCCAAGACACGCGGCCTGCACGAACATATCGTCAAACACGGCGGCGAAGATCATCCGAACGCAAAAATCAAGTTCAAGCTTGGCGATGTCGTGACGACCATGATCAAAACCACCAATGAAGAAACCATTTTACTGCAGCATGACACCAGCCTGCCGCGGCCTTACTCTCTCGGCTTTCGCGTGCAGGGCACCAAGGGCTTGTGGATGGACGTGAACAAATCACTGTATCTCGAAGGTGTCAGCAAAGAACCGCATCGTTGGGAAGAGGCCGCGCCCTATCTGGCACAATATGATCACCCGCTATGGAAACGCTACGAGAGCGCCAGCACCGGCGCGGGACACGGCGGCATGGATTTTTTTGTGATGCACGCCTTTATCGAATCCGTCAAGCGCAGAACCAACACGCCGCTCGACGTTTATGACGCAGCGGCGTGGAGCGCGATTGCCCCGCTCTCCGAAACCTCGATTCAGTTGGGCGGAGAAACCGTGGCGTTTCCGGATTTCACCCGCGGCAAATGGCTGCACCGGCGCAACACCTTTGCGCCGGATGATCAATACTAACGCCAACTTTCACGGCGCTGTTCTCATCTCATTGCAACCGAGAGCCTCTCATGACTCGTTTGAGATTTTCACTTTTAATGCTGTCCATTCTGCTGGGATTGTTGTTCGGCATCGGCGGCTATACGTTCTACTATGCGCAAGGCGCGTCGTATCTTTCCAATGATCCGCGCGCGTGCGTCAACTGTCACATCATGCGCGACCAATATGACGGCTGGCAAAAAGCGAGTCATCACGCCTTTGCCACTTGCAACGATTGTCACGTGCCTCATACATTCGTTTCCAAATATTACACCAAACTCGAAAACGGTTTTTGGCATTCGAAAGGCTTTACCCTGCAGGATTTTCATGAGCCGATTCAATTGCGCCCCAGCAGCTCGGCGGTGCTGCAGCAAAACTGCTTGTATTGTCATGCTGAATTTGTCAGTCAAATCGTCGGCAATTCTGCGCAACATGCAAAAGAGTTGAGCTGCGTGCGGTGTCACAGCAGCGTGGGCCATGGCCCCAGGGAATAACCGGTTGAATGTCAGTGCTCAAAATCGAAAGCGGTAATCGTTTTGCCGGGCATCGTTGGCGCAAGAACATGATTGAAACCGTCAAGACGTTACCGGACATGAAAGTCAAAACTCACAAGGTGGATGGACCATGAATGCTTCTCCAAGCAAGAACAAGTTGACGTATGTCATCGCTATTGCGCTGGTGGCGGTTGCCACGTTTGCCGTTTTGTTGTTGATGGAAAACATTGCGCAGCGCAAAGAGGAGGCCAAGCAACACGTTTTCCAGGTCGTCGAAATCACGGAAGACACGATCGATCCGGAAATTTGGGGCAAAAATTACCCCCGGCAGTATGACAGCTACAAACGCACAGTCGACATCGAACGCACCAAACACGGCGGTAGCGAGGCGTTTCAGAAGCTCGACGAAGACCCGCGCTGGCGTGAAATTTTCAAAGGCTACGCTTTCGGGATTGACTATCGCGAGGAACGCGGGCATGCCTACATGCTCGCCGATCAAGACACGACGGAACGGATGCGCGTTACCAAACAACCCGGCGCATGCTTGCATTGTCATTCTGCCGTGATTCCGGCCTATCAGCAGACAGGAATACAAGCAGGCGTACCGGGCGACGCCGCGCAACGCCGCGCACAAATCATGAAAGGGTTCGAGATTGTTTGCGGCATGCCGTATGAGGAGGCGAGGCAACTGGTGTCATCGCCCATCAGTTGCGGTGATTGCCATGATCCGAAAACCATGCAATTGCGCGTCACACGCCCGGGATTTTTTAACGGCATTCGCGTGCTCGCCAACAGCGACCAGCCGCTGCCGCATTTGCCCAGCATCGAACGCTGGCGCCGGGAAGGCCGCAAAGGCGACTATGATGTCAACACCATGGCAACGCGGCAGGAAATGCGTTCCCTTGTTTGCGGGCAATGTCACGTGGAATACTATTTCAAAGGCGAAGGCAAGCTGTTGACTTATCCCTGGCACAAAGGCATCAAAGTCGAGCAGATTGAAAGTTATTATGATGAAGTGGGTTTCAAAGATTGGAGCCACCAAGCCAGCGGTGCAGCGGTGTTGAAGGCGCAACATCCCGAATTCGAAATGTGGAGTCAGGGCATTCACGCGCGCAGCGGCGTGGCGTGCGCGGATTGTCACATGCCCTACAAACGCGAAGGCGCCATCAAGATCAGCGACCATCATGTCCGCAGTCCGCTGTTGAATGTTGCGAACGCCTGCCAAACCTGCCATAATTTTCCCGAGTCCGAATTAAAGGCGCGCGCCGAAGCGATTCAAGATCGCACGCAAGCGCTCATGATTCGCGCGGAAGAGGCCGTGGTCGCATTGATTGCTGCTTTGCAACAGGCAAAAGACGCGGGCCGGCCCGCGCAAGACTTGCAAGCTGCGCAAGAACTGCAGCGCAAAGCGCAATGGCGTTTGGATTTTGTGGCGGCGGAAAACTCTATGGGGTTTCATGCGCCGCAAGAGGCAGCGCGCATTTTGGGGGAGGCGATCGATTATGCGCGTCAAGGCGAGGTGGCACTGCTCAAAGCGAATGGATTTGCCCGCGCTGCCGACTGAGAGGCGGCTTGTGGAAAGGATTGCACACCCGCAAAATATTTTGACCGTTTTGACTTAAGGACGATCAAGCAAATCGCGTTCGTTTTGAAACTCACGAACGCGAACACGCAAGGTTGCTTTTGAAGGCTCTCAAGCTCGTTCCTACACACCCTTGCTCGTCTCAAATACGGCGAGCAAGAGTGTGTAAGCGGGAACAGGAACAGGATCAATTTCAATCATTAATGGCTGCGGGCACAACATTCATTTCTTCCAGCAAATAACCGGCGCCGGTGAATTTTTGCGTAACCCACAACACGTAGCGAATATCAACGGCAATCGAGCGGCTGTAGTCTTCACTCCACGCATAGTCGTTGATTGTGGCTTCAAAAGCGCGATCGAAATTCACCCCCACCAACTCGCCGCGGGCATTGAGCAGCGGGCTGCCGGAGTTGCCGCCGGTGGTATCGAGATTATACAACACCGCCACCGGAACCTCCTGCAACTGCGGATGCGCAAAGCGGCCGAAGTCCTTTGCGCGATACAATTGTTTCAACTTCTCGGGCGTATCAAACGGCTCTTCACCGGTGGTCTTTGCGATGACGCCGCCGACCGTGGTGATCGGCTTGTAATAGGTCGCATCCGCAGGAGAATAACCGCGAATCCGGCCAAAGGTGAAGCGCAGCGTGCGGTTGGCGTCGGGAATGAAATCGGTTTGCAGGAAATCTTTTTTTACATCGATGAACTGCCCAAGAAGTTTTTCGAGCGCGCCGTCGCGCCGCTGTTTTGCTTCGCGCATTTCTTTAAGGGTGGGCGCGAGCGCCTGGGCCATCTCAATAAAGGGATCTTTCAGCTTTTGCACCTCCTGCGGCGATTTCGCCAAAGCTGCCATCAAATAATTTTCATCGCTGAGCTTGCTTTTCGCGTACGCATTCTTGATAAACGCCGCGCCCGCCTTATCTGCATCTTTTCCTTTGAGAATCGCATCGAATGCCGGCACGCGTTGATCGGCCGGCAATGAAGCGGCGCGCTTCAAAATCTCCTGCAGAAAAATTTTATCCGTAGCTTCATGGAAATCCGCCAACGCCCGCCGCAGATTTTGTTTTGTGGCGTTGAAATTCCGTTCCATGAAAGCGGATTGGCGTTCGAGATCCGGCTTCTGCAACTCATGCGCTGCCTCATATGCCGTCAGGCCAAAACGCAGCAATGAAACGCTCGACAAGTTTTGCAGCAGCAAATCGCGCTCAGCGGTTGCGTCGATCTCGGCATAAATTTTCGCCAACTCCGGCAGCAGATTGCCATACTTTTGACGCCGGCTTGCATCGCTCTCGATGAACTTCTGTAAAGCTTTTTCCTCCTCACGTTTCTTTTCAACCAGCGCGAGACGGTACAATCCCTTCAGCTTGCCGCGATAATTCTTCTTCACATTCGACAGGCTCTTGACGCGGCTGGCATGCTTGAGAGCGATGCTGCGATCGGCTTTGCCAAGATTCTCCATGGTCGCAATCTGCCAGTCGTACAGATCCGCGATGTAGGGCATGCGAACTTTTTCTTCATAATTCAAATAGTGTGACGTTTGATGGCGGTACGTGCGGCCGGGATAACCGAGAATAAAAACGAAATCGCCCTCGTTCACGCCTTCCGGCGCGACCTTGACCACGCGCTTGGGATGATAAGGCACATTCTCGGGCGAATACTCCGCCGGCGAACCATCGGGCGCGACGTACGCGCGCATGAATGAAAAATCGCCGGTGTGCCGCGGCCAAACCCAATTGTCCTCCTCCCCGCCAAATTCACCGATGCTGCGCGGCGGCACATACACTAGACGCACATCTTTGAGATTGGTATAAATGAAAAGAACATAGGTTTTGCCGACAAACATCTCGGCGACTTCAGCGCGCTTGCCCGGTTGCGCTTGCTCGGCGGTTTGCACGATTTCTTTAATCTTCTTCTCCACGGCTTTGGCGCGTTCGGCAAAATCCATCTGATCCGTGACAACGCTCAAGACTTCGGCGGAAACATCACGATACGACTCTGTAATGCGAACATTGTAACCCTTCGCCGGAATTTCTTCGGTGCGATTCGCCGCGAGAAAGCCCTCCGTGATATAATCTTTTTCCGCTGTGCTCGCGGCCTGCACCGCGCCAAACGCGCAATGATGATTGGTGAGGATCAGACCATCCGGCGAAACGAACGAACCGGTGCAGCCGCCTACCATGACGATGCCGTCAATCAAGCTGACGCCATTGGGATTGAAAATTTCGGACGGTTCGATCAGCAAGCCTTTGTCTTTGAGATTGAGCTTGTGAATATCGCTGATTGGCCACATGCCCTCGTCGGGCGCGGCGGCCTGAAGGCTCAGGCTTAAACAAAAAACAAGCAAAAGCAAAAGACGCTTCATCATAGCATACCTCCTCATAGAGTTGAATATATCTCGTGACATTTATCTCGCCGAGCGATGATCCAACTGACAAATTCGTATCGAGAATGAGTTCCGCTCACTCAATTTCAGCCTTCAACCGCCTTGCCATTCCAACCTGATAAACCTGTGGCAGCAACTTATTCATCCAAAAGGCAAGCTTGCCGGTTTTTCCAATAATCAAAAATTTCTTTTCGTGACTAGCCGCGGTGAAAATGCGTTGCGCCGCTTCTTCCGGCGGCATCTTTTTGCCGACAATGACTTGTTCATGTTGCACCGGTTTGCCGTCGCCGCCCAGCGCGTTCTTGTTGATTGGGGTTGCGAGGAATGAAGGGCAAACCATCAAAATATGAACGCCCTCGCCGTTTACTTCCGTGCGCAGGCTTTCGAAGAAACCATGCAGCGCGTGTTTGCTTGCGGCATATCCGGTGCGGCCGATCAAAGGTGAAAACCCGGCAACACTCGACAGCACAATGATCATGCCCTTATTTTGAATCAACGCAGGCAACGCCGCCGCAGTGCAATGGAGGGCGCCGAAAAAATTTACCGCCATCACCTGGTGAATCACGCTGAGATTGGTGCGCACAAAACGGCTGCGATGACTGATACCGGCATTATTGATCAAAACATCGATGCGGCCGAATTGCTGCAAAATGTTGTGCAGGATCTGCTGCGTGGCTTCGAAATCCGTCACATCACACACGTAGCCGGTGAAATTGAGGTGATTCCGACTGCACTGCTGCGCGAGTTGTTCCAATGATGCAGCCGCTTTATCGAGGCCAATAATCACAGCGCCGGCGGCGCCAAACCGCCGGCACAGAGCCTGGCCCAGGCCGCCTGCTGCTCCGGTGATAACCACGATTTTATTTTTGAAATCGCGCTTGAGCATAGTACTCGAACACTTCCCGCGACGTTTTCTGCGGCAAGTAGCCGAATTCTTCCTTCAATTTTGTGTTATTCAACACCGGGCGATAACGCAGAAAGTCGAGTTGTTCCGGGCCATATTGCGTGAGATGCAGTTTTTTGAGAATGAACAAAATCCATCTTAACAAACTTGGCGGAAAAGTCAACGTTTTCTTGCCGAGCATTTTTGCAATTTCGTGAATCGTCACCACGCCGTCGCCCGCGAGATTGTAGACACCGATCTTCTCGGAAAAGATTGCAGCAATAATGCACGCCACAACATCTTTATCCCAAATGAAAACGAACGGACTGTCCGAGCCTTTGAGGGCCAGCATGCGCCGCTTCTCAAACAATGCGGTGATTTGATTATTCGTGGTCTCGCCCAGAATTGTGCTCAAGCGAAAAATCACTTGTTGCAATTCGGGATGCCGGCGGCGATAATCCGCCAGCATCTCTTCGATCAAACGTTTGTGGTGAGCGTAGGCAAAACTGGTATTGCCGCGTAAGGGTTGGTGTTCGGATATCAAGGCGGGATTGTCGGCGTGGTAGCCATAAGCCGCGCCGCTTGAAGAAATGATAATCTTTTGCACGGACGAAGCAAGGCAAGCTTGCAGAACATTCTCCGTGCCCAGCACGTCAACAGCGTATTCAAGCTGGCGATCATTTTTCCGGCCGGGCGTTACAATCGCGGCGAGATGGACGACAGTCGTGATGTTGTGTTTCTTGAAAATCTCGGCGAGTCGAGGCGCACGAATATCTTCTTGTTCGTATATGACGCCGATTTTTCGAATTGCTGCAGGTATTTCGCGTACATCGAGCGCAACAAGATTGAACGGCGCCGTCGTGGCCATGTGCTTGCGTTGCGCAAGCTCTGTGACAACAAGGCTGCCAAGATAACCCGCTGCGCCGGTGACCAAAATGTTTTTCAACTCGCGCCCTCATCAAATTGCCGAATCCGATTTGGGCGCAATCCTTCATCGCGTTTCGTAAAACCGCTTTGCCCAAATTGGTTTTGATTGGGCGAAATTACGGCGCAATGGCAATGCTATGCAACGGAAAAAAATTACCAATAGTTCCGAGCAAGGTCGCGGCGCCGGTGGCTAAATTGATCAGATAGAAACCCGAGCCGCCATTCGACGCCGGCGTCAACGAAGCATAAGCAACACCGTCCGGACCGGAGATGTCAAAGCCGACGTAATCATTGGTGTTGACGCCGAGATCGCCGATGGTCAACAATTTGCCGTTGTTAGGCGAAGGTAAAGTTACCAGCACGTCGAGATTGGAATCAATCGCGAAAAGCGAGGTAATGATAGCGCCGGCAACGCTGTTGGTGTATGCCGTGCCGACAATATTCGGATTGAAGCCGAAGTAGACGTCGCTGAAATCGTACGCGAGCGTCGAATCCCGGGCCAGCACGCCGGTAACAGGATCGATCCGCAGATCCTGCTCGGCATTGCTGTGAATGCGGATTTTATCCGGCACGGGATTGAACCCGAAACCGAAGAACGTTCCGTTCAACAATGTTGGAAACGCTGTTGAGCGCGCCGGCAAAGCCACTGCCGAAACCGTATCAATCACATAAATAAGATTGAAATTGCTGACGCCATAGAGCCTGCCGTCAACCGGGCGGAAATCAATTCCGAGGATGTATTCACTGTCCTGCAGGCCCGAGATATATTTCCTGTTGGTAACGCTGTCCGGGCGCATGCTGCCAAAGCGTATCAAATTATTGTTGGCATCGACGCCATAAATCGGCCGGCCCTGCACTTGCGGTTGCATAATCCGCTCCTGGCAGGCAAGTGATAAGATTGCCAGCAGGCCCGGCAGGATAAAATAAACAACTCCCCTCTTCGATGATTTGTGCGTAATCGATAACATGGCGTTCTCCTGAACGTTTTTCGATTTACCATCCTGTAATTACCAAAAAGCAAACCAAGCAGGGCAAAGCAGCGTCAAATCCTTTTCAACGCCATAATTTTGCCCTGCCCGGTGTTGCCGTGTCGATTTTCGAATTCATGTTTCAGGATGATTGCAATTCCGATGCCGCCATCGGCGCAGGAAAGATTGCGGCTGGGGTAGAAAAAGTGAAGCCGGTTCCCGTCCCAATAGTTTTGGCAGACAACCGGGCCGGCTTCCCCCCTTGCTTCCGGCTTCACTTTTATTAATCGCTAGTACGGCAGAAAACAACTCGATCTCACGGGCGCAGCGGTTTACGTTTGCGGTAAAACAATCCGAGCGCGGTAAATGCCGCGAACCAAATCAACGCGAAAATGTACCAACCGAGCAGCAAACCCAACACGCCCGGCAGGTAAAACAAACTCAATTTGGAAGAGGCCAGAGCCGGGATTTTATCCTAAATTTAGTTGAAATTTTTGATGGCTCCTATCTTGAAGGCAGACAACCACATAATCAGGAGCCCTTGTGAAAAACAAGAAATCTGCTTCGCGGCCGGCGCGCCGGCCGCGAAAAGCG
>SZPB01000053.1 GCA_030263535.1 Cytophagia bacterium CHB2 | reverse complement strand
TGGTTCGACACAGGCTCACCAACCTGGTTCGACACAGGCTCACCAACCTGGTTCGACACAGGCTCACCAACCTGGTTCGACACAGGCTCACCAACCTGGCTCGACATACGCTCACCGGCGCTGTTCGAAATCGGCTCACCAATGCGGCTGTTGCGCATGACATGCGCCAACTCTGCGGCGCCGTCGAGATCATCCGATCGCGCCGGCAGTATGATATCCAACACAATCAGTTTTGGCCGGGCGGCAGCAAGCTTTTGCAGCAAATCGGCGAGTTGCCGCCGCGGCCACGGCCAGGCGCCTACGCGCTGCAGGCTGGCGTCATCGATGGACACGATGATCATGCTCGAATCCACCGGCAATTCGCCGCGCAAACGAAACATGAGATCGAGATTTTTGCGTTCGAGGAATTCCAATGCCCCGGAGAGAGGAAACAAACGAAGATGCAGCAGCGCCGCCATCAGCAGCAAAGCGCTGCCGGCAAGGAGGGGAAGCTTTGACCGCATATCCGACTTCACAATTCACTTTCCAAATTGCGATCGCGCTGCTGATTCCAGCGCACCCAATCAAGCTCTGCGCCTTGATCGCGAAACGCCGCCGGATCAGAAGGCTTACCGTCTTTGGCGATGCGAATTTCTTGCTGGGCGCGCACCAGCTTGATCCAGGTTTCCAGTGAAACTTGCGAGGGCCCGGGCACTTGTTGCGGCGGGCCGATGCGCTGCGGCGGTCCGGTTGGACGCGGCGGCGACTGACTGCCGCGCACTTCTACGGCGCCGTCGTATACGCGCACCGTCGTCGCGCTGTCCGGCGCAACCACGGAACGATACGTCGTGCCCTGCACACCTGCGATGGCCGTGGGAAATTCCACGTCGATTTGCGGCTTTTGCTGAAAGAGTTTCGAGATGCGAGTCCACAACGAGCCAACAGCGAATTCAAACTTGGCTTGATAAGCGCCTTCGCGCTTCAGGTTTTCAATTTTCAAATGCGAATTGGCGTCAAGGCGCAACACGCTGCGATTATCGAGCACCAATTCGGCGCGGCTGGCGTTGCCGGTTTTGATTTCATCGCTGCTGTGCAGAATCAAGTTCGGGCGCGCCGGTAGAAAAGCCGGATTTTGTTGCGGCCGGCGATAGCTCACCTCGCCTTCAAAGTAAGTCAACACCGCGCTGGCCGCCTCACTCTTCAGCAATTCCGGCTTCGGCGAGCTGGTCGCGCGCGGCGGAAATAGCACTGTGTCGCCGGCTTTAAGTGCATTCAAATTTTTATCGGGATTTGCCTGGGTGAGCACGGCCAAAAGCGAGTCGTTGAAAAAGCCGTAATAGCGTATGGCGAGAAAGCTGATAGTATCGCCGCGTTGCACGGCAATTTGTTTGGCAGGCTGTTGCGGCGCCCCGGCAAATGCGAACAGCAGCAAGACAACCAGGAGCAAAGGTAAACGCAAATTCGTTTTCGTCATGGAATCTTTCCGCGCCTTGACACGCTTGACAGCAAGCATTTAAATTTTCGAAAAAGATACAAGAATCGCGCGTGCGGCGCAAATCATTTCTTTAGACGTCGCGCAGGATAAACCGCCGTCCGCCGATTTCGATCACGTCGTTGTACTGCAATTGCGCATTCATGATGAGAATGCCGTTGACGCGCACGCAGGGCGCGCCGGTTTCGCTGCAAATGTAGAACAAATCGCCGCGCCGGAAAATCGAGGCGCGCAACGGCGCAGCGCTGGGCACGCGAATATCGACCTCGCCCTCGTTGCCGAACACGACGCGATCCTGGGTGAGATTGAAAATGGCGTTGTTCGCTTCATTGACCAAAATGCCAGCGGCCGTGGATTCTTCGGGCTTGCGAATACACGTGTTCTCCGCCGGCGCAAACAAGGCTTGCAAGCGGTCGGTGGTTGCGGCCAGCTCCTCGGCGAAGCGCAACACATATGCGCCCACTTGAATCTCGTCGCCCTCCTGCAAGCGCGCGGGCGCTGCGAGCTTGTTGGCGTTCAGAAAAATGCCGTTGGTGCTGCGCACTTCTTCCACCCAAAAATTGCCCTGCTCGTCGCGGCGCAAACGTGCATGCTGGCGTGAAACCGAGAGATCGCCGAGACGGATGGTGTTCTCCTGCGCGCGACCGATGGTTACAACAGCATCGTGCAACCGGGTTTTGAACAGCAGCACATCATCTTTGGTGATGAAAAGCGAGGCCATGATGAAGTGGATACGCCAAGTCCATAATCTATTCGATCAAAAAGCAAGCAGACAGCAGAAATCCAAAAGATTGAATTGTTTTGTCAAACAGCAGCTTTGAAAACTTCGCCCGCAGAAGCAGAACGGCCACAGAAAGAAAAAGCCTTTTAGTGGGATTTCATTTCAGTGGGCGAAACACTTTCAGTCCCGCCGCTGTGGGATTATTCTAATTTTGAACGCCTTACGACCTAAACCGGCTCGCAGGGCCGGAAGCCGTTGGTAATCGGCATGCGGCGGTCTTTGCCGAAGTTTTTCGTGCTGATCTTGATGCCGGGCGCCGCCTGCTGGCGTTTGTATTCGGCGCGGTCGATCAGCCGCACCACGTCTTTTACCACGTTGTCGGGCAGGCCGCGCTCGACCATTTCCGGCACGCTGCGATCGTCTTCGACATATTCTTCGATGATGCGGTCGAGCAAATCATACGGCGGCAACGAATCCTGGTCGGTTTGATTGGCGCGCAACTCCGCGGTCGGCGGCCGGTCGATGGTACGTTGCGGAATGACGGGATGAGGAAAACCGCGCTGGTTGATCCAGTGGGCCAACGCATACACCATAGTTTTGGGAACATCTTTGATCACCGCAAAGCCGCCCACCATGTCGCCATAGAGTGTGCTGTAGCCCACCGCAGTTTCACTCTTGTTGCTCGTGGCCAGCACGAGCCAGTTGAATTTATTCGACAAGGCCATAAGCAAATTGCCGCGAATGCGCGCCTGAATGTTTTCCTCAGTGAGGTCCGGTTTGAGGTTGTTGAAGGTATCCGCAAGTGTCTTTTCGTAACTGATCATGAGATCGCCAATCGGCAGCGTGACGGTTTCAATACCGAGATTGCGCGCCAGCGCCAGCGCATCTTCGTTGCTGAGCGAGGCCGTGAACACGCTCGGCATCAAAACGCCGACGACATTTTCCGGGCCAAGCGCGGCCACGGCGATCGTCGCAACCAAGGCAGAGTCAATGCCGCCGCTCAGGCCGAGCACGACTTTCTTAAAGCCGTTCTTGCGCACGTAATCGCGCGTGCCCAGCACCAGCGCGGAAAAAACCTCGTCGGCTTCCTCGCGCACGCGCGCGACAACCGGCGGCACATGTTCAGCAGGCTGCGGCGCGGGGAAAGGCGCGGGAATCACGGCTTCATCGAGTTGGTAGCGCTGTTCCAAACCGAGCGAGGGCGAAGGCAGGGCCGTGTCAATGCCGACATCGGTGATGATCAAATGATCTTGAAACTGCTCGCTGCGCAGCAGCAGCCGGCCTTCCGGATCAAACAGAAACGCCTGCCCGTCAAACACCAATTCGTCCTGGCCGCCGACCATGTTGACATACGCAAAAAAAGCTTTGGAGCGCCGTGCGATGGTGGCAACCAAATGCTCGCGCTCCAGACCTTTGCGGAAATGATAGGGGGAGGCGGAAATATTGACCAGCAAATGCGCGCCGCCCGTGGAAGCCTCGAATTCCGCAATGGGATCTGCCGTCCAAATGTCCTCACAAATATTGATACCGATGCGCAGATCATCCCAGACGACCACCAGCGGACGGTTGCCGGGTTCAAAATAACGGCGTTCGTCGAAGACGCCATAATTGGGCAGGCAAATTTTATGATACGTGGTGATGAGCCTGCCCTCCGCGCAAACGGCGGCTGCATTGTAGACGCGCTGTGCGACGCGCTCGGCGAAGCCCACGACGGCAACCAGGCCGCGGCTGGCTTGCGCGATTTTGTCCATGGCTGCCATATTCGCACTGACGAAATCATCGCGCAAAATGAGATCTTCCGGCGGATAGCCGGTGACAGCCAGTTCCGGAAACAAGACGAGATTGACGCCCTGGCGGCGCGCATCTTCCATGTATTGCAGAATTAGCGCCACATTGCGGTTGAGATTGCCCACCGTCGGATTAATTTGTGCAAGCGCAAGGCGCAGAGGTTTAATCATAGAGAAACCTGAAAAATCGAGTTTATGATGCGGACGCGGTCACGACAAACAAACCATGCCGCGCCGCCGGCGGAACGAGCTTGTTTTGATCGCAGACGTTCATCTCAAAAACAAAAACCCATCGCGGCGAGCCGGGATGGGTTGAGGGATTCGAACCTTTTCATAAGGGCAGAAGAAAAGCCCATCTCGAAGCTTCGGGATGGGCTGTCGCAATTCTGTTTGAAGCTTGATCGCTGCGACCGGGATGAGCGCCAACTTGGTTTTATTTAAGTGCGGCGTCTTTCGCGGCCTTGGCAATGCGAAATTTCAGCACGGTCTTGGCAGGGATCTTGATCGCTTCGCCGGTCTGCGGGTTGCGTCCCATGCGGGCCTTGCGTTTCACCACCACCAATTTGCCAATATCAGGAATCGTGAATCCCTTCTTGGCTTCCTTCGCGGCCAGGCGGGCAAGTTCTTGGAACCATTCCGTGGATTGGGCGCGAGTCATTTCGAATTTTTCGGCGAAATGCTTCACCAATTGTCCTTTTGTCATGGGACCTGCGGTAGCCATAAACGCTTCTCTCCTCGATTAGGTTGTGAATGAAAAGTGATACAACAGCAAACGAAAGCCGCACGCGCGGCGATTTTCAGCACCGCAAAAGTACGGGGCAAAGATATGCAGAAAAACCAGTGAAGGCAAGCATTTTCTCGCAAAAGCACGCGCAAAACCGCAAAAAATGCGGGTTTTGGACGCTTGGCAAGCTCGCGCGCGCTGTCGTCGAGAAGAAAAACCTCCGGCAGGAATCTCACGCAGGCGCGCCGGGCCGCGCAAGCAAAGGGTAAAATGGGCATTTTATCGCCG
The DNA here is from genome assembly GCA_030263535.1 of Cytophagia bacterium CHB2. Classification (NCBI taxonomy): domain Bacteria; kingdom Pseudomonadati; phylum Bacteroidota; class Cytophagia; species Cytophagia bacterium CHB2. Next base: position 18,512 of record SZPB01000053.1, on the reverse strand, counting down.
CAAAAAAAGCGCATTATTTTTGGCTGTTGTAAAATTCGTCTTGCATATCGCAAATTGATCAATTATTTTTTCGCTCGCATGTAAGACGCTCGCAGCCTAAATCACGCGTGATACACTCAATTCCTAACTCTTTTGTGGAGGAAGCGATGGACAACTGGCCTTATACCCCATCCGACGACGATGACGAGGAGAGTTACGATCCGACGGACTCTGAAACGAACCCGGCGGATAGCGATGAAATCGACGAACCCTTTGGCGGATCCCCGTGGGCAGCGGGTGATGACGACGAAGAAGAGGAAGAGGGCGCCGAGGTAGTGGAAGAGGTGGTGGCGCCCGTGCCTGCGCCGGTCAAAGCCGCGCCCAAGCCCGCCGCGAAGAAGAAAGCTGTGGCGAAGAAGAAGCCTGCTGCAAAGAAGAAACCCGCGGCTAAAAAGAAAGCCGTAGCGAAGAAGAAACCGGCCGCTAAAAAGAAAGCCGTGGCGAAGAAGAAACCTGCCGCAAAGAAAAAACCGGCGGCCAAAAAGAAAGCGGCGCCCAAGAAAAAGGCAGTGCGCAAACGCCGCTAAGAATCTTCGCTCCTCGTCGCAGTTGCACATGATCGTGCGAAGTTGGATACCCTCCGCTCGTTGCAAAATTGCAATGGCCGGAGGGTAATTATTTTGGGGAGGTTGCTGGCTGCAATCTCGAAAACATTACATCATGAAATTTAATGAGTTGCAAACCCGCCTGGAAGCCGCGCTCGAAGCCTGTTGGCGCGCCGGAAAAATCACGCTGGAATATTACCAAGCCCATCCCCTAACCGAAACCAAAAGCGATGGCTCGCCCGTTACCATTGCTGATCAACGCGCCGAGCAGGAGATCCGGCGGCTGCTGGCAAAATATTTCCCGCACGATGCCATTGTCGGCGAAGAAGCAGGCGCGAGTCCGCCCTCCGCAAACGGTACGTGGTACATCGATCCCATCGACGGCACACGCAGCTTTGTGTGCGGCGTGCCGTTTTATGGCGTGTTGCTTGCCTACGAAATTGAGCGGAACGTCGCGCTCGGCGTCATCAATTTCCCGGCGCTGGATGAAATGATTTGGGCGTTGCGCGGCCAGGGCTGCTTTTGGAATGGCCGGCGTACACACGTCTCCGCCGTGACAGAACTGCGCGACGCCACGCTGCTCTCAACCGATTTTTTTGCCATGGATAAATTCGGCTCAAGCGCGGCGCGTGAAAAGCTCTGCGCTGCCACCCAATTGCAGCGCACCTGGGGCGATGCTTATGGCTATGCCCTTGTCGCCACCGGCCGCGCCGAAATCATGCTCGATGCGCGCATGGCCGTGTGGGATTGCGGCCCGCTGCTGCCCATTCTTGAAGAGGCCGGCGGACGCTTCACCGATTGGGAAGGCAATGCCACCATTCACGGCAACAACGCCTTCGCGACCAACGGGCATTTGCACGAAACCGTCCAACGCATCTTAAACGCGACGGCCCGATGACTCATCCTATATCTGAGCCGCCAATCCTCGCTGATCAACGTGAATCATAAGAATAAACGTTGATTAACGGTTTGAGGGAAGGACAGCCCATTTCAAATGCCGCCCTTTAGTCGATTGACTTTTGCAAAAAAGGGGCTTACTTTCACGGCGTCTTCAAGCCCTCCGCCAAAACACGAGGAGCATTGCCCTCGAGTTGCTCATTTTTACCGGGAGAAAATCGTGCAGATCAGGCTTATCCCATTTGCGGTGCTCGCATTCAGCTCGCTGGCCTTCGCGCAATTCAGCGACCGTCCCGTCGATCGCTTGATTCTTTCCGGCAGCGCCGCGGTTTTTCGCATCAATCATGACGATTTCTCCAGAATTTATGACGGCCGCAGCGGCCTGGCGCTCGGGGCCGCCGCGACTCTCAAAATTCGTGCGCCCTACAATGTTGTCGTCAAGTATCATCAATTCGAAAGAGAGCGCCCGACCACGATCGCGGGCGAGGTTTATAATTTGAATTGGCGGGAACGCTGGGTCAATGTCGGCATACGCTATCTCAGCTATAGCGATGCAAAGACGACGAGCTTTTTCGGCTTTGGGTTTGCTTTTTTTAATGTGGATGAGAGCGGGCCGCTCACCCTGTTTCGTGAGGAAGACGGCCAGCGCGAGGCCAATGGCTTTTTTCTCGATGTCGGTTTTGATTATCGCTTTGTCAAACGCGCCGGTTTTTTTGTGGAAGTCGAAATCACCTCGGCCAGCGTGGGCGGCGGGGCCGGTTTCGAAGGTTCGAGCGTCGGCGGCTATTTGCTGGGCGCAGGTTTGAATCTCTTTCTGTTCTGAAGATGAAGAACATCACGATGAATTTGCTTATTGCGCTTGCAGTTGTGCTTTGGTTTCCCCTTTCTCTTTTTTCACAGACCACGCTTCTCGCCCGTTTTTCCGGCAGCATGCTTGCCGACAGCGCCGGCGCGTTGCCGTTATCCCATCCCGCTGCGCTGGCACTTGATCCCGACGGCAATCTCTATCTCGCCGATACCGGCAATCACCGCATTATCAAAAGTGATGCGCAGGGCCGGCTGCTGCGCGAAACCGGCGGCTTCGGTTTTGGCAACGAACAGTTCGATCGCCCGGTCGATCTCTGGGCGGGCAACGGCCTCGACGTGTTCGTGGCAGACTATAACAACCAGCGCTTGCTGCGTTATGATAAAGATTTGAATTTTATCTCTTCTTATTCTTCGGACGAATCCCTGGAAGAAAATTTGCGGTTCGGTTATCCTGCGGCTATTGCCCTGTCGCCGCAGGGCGAATTGTTTGTCGCCGATCACGAATTCAAGCGCCTCCTGCGGTTCGATGTTTTCGGCAACCCCAAAGCCAGCTTTGCTGATTTCAATTGGGGCGAAGGCGGGCTTGATCGCCCGGCCAAGATTTTGATTTCGGCGCGCGGCGACATTTTTGTGAGCGATTCGGTGCGCCAGGTGGTGATGATTTACGATGCCTTCGGCAACTTCACCGGCAAACTCGGCGAAGGCTTGCTGAACCGGCCTTGCGGTCTGGCGGAATGGCGCGATTTGATTTTCGTCGCTGATCGCGGGCATCGGCGCATCGCTTGCTTCACGCGGGCGGGCGAATTCCTTGCAGAATTCGGCAACGACGGAACGCTGCGCACGCCGGTCGCGCTGGCGCTTACTCCCGCAATCCGGCGAGGCCAGGAGCCGGTTTTTACCGCGCGAGCGTATGTGCTGGATGCGGCGCAATATTGCGTGCAGGTTTTTGAAGTGACGCTGGGAAAGTGATCGGGATTTGCTTAAAAAAACAATTGGGACACAGATTCCCGCGGATCGTCACAGATCAGATCAGCGAAAATCTGCTTTGATCTGCGTTCGATTTTTTTTGTTCCTGATCGAGTTTTAACAAAACCACTAAACTGACAAACGGAGAACGGCGCGGCGCATTGCTACAAAAATTTGATCACCGGAATCTGACATTCGCCGGTCACTCGATGTTCAATCCAGTTTGAGCAGCAATGCAATGTTTGCCTTGTGCGGTTCACTCACGCGCCGTAGCCGTTATTGGTATGAATATTTTGTTTTGTCATTCCGCAAGAATCCTGTGAAGTTTGGAGGCCGGGTGGAATTTTCACAAGATTCTTACAGAACGACAAATGCCCGCAGATGCGGTTTTCAAGCTTATAGAACATCAATCGTTCTAAGCCTCGCTCTTGCCTCTCCGGCCATCGCGCAAGAACACATTTCAGAAAATTTACTTCTCTCGCTTTCCTCGCGCCAATTCCAATTCGCCGCATCCTCCGATACCATCCGCGTCGCCTTGCCCGACAGTTTTATCATTGCCCAATCCGAAACTCTGCGTTGCGGTGAATATATCTTTGCGCGCGGAACGGATTATCACATTGATTACGGCCGCGCTATCATAACCTGGTTTGGGAATCGAACAGATTGCGACAGCTTGATCCTCAATTACCGCGTGCTGCCGCTGCGCCTGCCCACGCGGCTGTCGTTGTTCCAGCTTCAACCGCTGCCACAAGACAGCTTGCCGGCGGCAAAACTGGAATTGGAAAGCCTGGTCAGTCCAGCGCAATCGACGCGCCGTGGTTTTGCGCAAAATCGGGGCGCAAATCTCGTCAAGCGTGGCAGCCTCACGCGCGGCCTGAGCGTCGGCACGAATCAAGCGCTGACCGTCGATTCCGGCTTGCGCATGCAAATTGCCGGAGAGATTGCGGACGGAGTGGAAGTTATCGCCGCGCTCACCGATCAAAACACGCCGATTCAACCGGAAGGCAACACGCAAACCTTGCAGGAAATCGACAAAGTCTCGGTGCAATTGAAAAGCCCAACGTTCAACGCTACGCTGGGCGATTTCGAGATTGCCTACGACGGTAGTGAGTTTGCGCGCTACAGCCGCAAGTTGCAAGGCGCGCGCCTTGCCGTAGGCCGTTCGCCGGTCAATGCGCCGGCCGGCGCCACAAATTTCCATTTCACTGCCTCTGGCGCGGTTTCGAAAGGGCAATATACCACCAACCAGTTTAATGGGATTGAAGGCAATCAAGGGCCGTATCAACTGCGCGGCGATCGCGGCCAAATCGATATCATCGTTTTGGCGGGAACCGAGCGCGTGTGGATCGACGGCGAACCGATGACGCGCGGCGAGAACAACGATTATGTCATCGAATATGCCAACGGCCAAATCACCTTCACGCGCAATCGCCTGATCACGGCAGACTCGCGCATTACCATTGATTTTCAATATTCCGATGAACGCTTTCGCCGCAGCCTCTACAGTGCGCAGGGCGCACTCTCGGCGCTGGGGGACAAGGTGAAATGGCAAACAACATTGCTGCGCGAAGGCGACAACAAAGACAATCCACTGAGCTTCACTCTCGGTGAGGCCGAGCAATTTGCACTGAGCCAAGCCGGTGATCAACTAGCGTTCCGCGACGGCGCGGTGCCGGTCACACCGCCCGCGCGCGGCAGTTACATTCGCATCGATTCAACCGTGATGTTTTACCGTTATGTCGGTTCCGATTCCGGAAATTACAACGTTTCGTTCTCAGATGTCGGCGACGGCCGCGGCGCATATCGTTTCCGCAGCTTCGGAAATTATGAATTCGTGGGTGAGAATCGCGGACGTTATTTACCGGTAATTTTATTAACGCCGGCGCAGCGGCATGACGTCGTTGATAATCGCCTGCTACTGCAGCCCTGGCGCGGCGTGTCGTTGATTAACGAGCTGGCGCTCAGTAATCTCGATCAAAATTTATACTCTTCGCTCGATGATGGCGATAATCAAGGCCACGCCTGGCTTACCGCATTGCAAATCGAGCAGCGGCCGCTGCAATTCGGCAAAACGAACTTGGGACAAATTGCATTGCAGTTGCAGTATCGCAGCAAAGACGCGCGCTATCGCGATATCGATCGCAGTGATGTGGTGGAATTCAATCGCAAATGGAATTTGGCCAACTCCGCAGCAATCAGCGATGAGGATTTGCTGGAATCGCTGGTGACTTACATCCCCGTCACCGGCTGGCGCTGGCAGGGCAGTCTCGGCAGCCTGTCGCGCGGCCGCTCGCAAAGCTCCTCGCGCTGGGAAATCAACACCAGCTTGCGGCGCAAAAGCTGGCCGGAGCTGAATTATCGCATCGAAAATATTGCCCGCGAAGAAACGCCGGCAGATTCTCTACAAAACTTCCTCGCAATGGATTCCGATTGGCTGCGGCAACGCGGCAATGCCAGTTGGAAGATCGGGCGATTTACTCCGCTCGCCGGTTATGAAGCGGAAGATCGCAAAGAAATTTTCGCCGATTCACTCGGCGGCTTCCGCTTTCGCAGCGTTACCGGCGGCATGGCCGTGGCGTTGAGCCGGCATCTCTCGGCGCAAGCCTCGCTCAACGAACGCAACGATGATACCCGCACGCTGCAAGGCTTGCGACCGGCATCCACCTCGCGTACACAAACGTATGGGCTGGATTTGAAACAATGGAAAGCGCTGGCGCTGAATCTCAATGTCACACATCGCGAGCGCACGTTTGCGGATGCGACGACGCCGGCAACGCGCAGCGATCTGGCGGATTTGCGCCTCGGATTGACGCCGTTTCGACGCGCGCTGAATGCCGATGTGCATTATCAAATCACCAACACGCAAGCTTCGCAGCAGCAGCGCGTTTATTTCAAAGTGGAACAAGGCCGCGGCAATTACCGCTTCGATCCCGAGCAAAACGAATACATTCCCGATCCCCTGTTCGGCGATTATGTTCTGCGTTTAGTGAACACTGAGCAATTTATTCCCGTGGCAGAAGTGCGCTTGCGCAGCAACATTCGGCTGACGTTCAAAGAACTGTTGCAGCCATGGGCGCAGCAAAACGGCGAATCCAAGCCTTCACGCCCGTCGTGGTGGAAATCGTATCTCACGCCAATTTCGCTGAATACGTTTTTGCGTTTGGAAGAGAAGACCAAATACCCCGAGGTTTGGGAAAGTTATCGCTTGAACCTCTCGCATTTTTTGGATGACTCGTTGACGATCTTCGGAACGCAGAGCCTGCAACAGGAAATTTATTTGTGGGAAAACCGGCGCGAGCAGTCGGTGCGTTATCGCTTGACGGCCTTGCGCGAGCGCAATAATCAATTTTTGGATGAAGGCCTGCGCCGCACGCAGATGCAACATGAATTGCGCCTCACTTGGGCGCTTTCACCGAAAGTGACGAGTCAAACCGAGCTGAAGCTCAATCGTGAAGATCGCGTATTCGACAGCGCCGGACGCAACGATCGTCTGGTGCGAAGTAAGCAAGCAGAAATCGAATTGTCCTATCGCCCGCGCCCGGCTTTGGAAGTGGCGAATCGCGCCGGCGCGGCATTTGACCGTGATTTGCATGAAACGGCAGATCGCCCGAGTCTGCGCGCGCAGGCGTTGTTCCTGCGGCCGCGCGTGGCCTACGCGTTGCGCGGCAAGGGCCGTATGCAAGGCGAAATCGAATGGGTAAGCGTCAGCGCCGAACCCGCCGGGCAAGTGTTGCCTTATGAACTTGCGAAAGGCAATCGTGAGGGCACAACCTGGCGCTGGAATTTTTCGGTGGAATATCGCGTGAGCAGCAACGTGAATTTTTCCGCCACCTATCTCGGCCGCCGCGAACCGGACCGCCCGCAGACCTTGCATCTCGGCAAAGTGGAGATGCGCGCGTTTTTTTGAGCATAGAAAACAGCAGTTGCATCGCTGGGAATTTGTTTTATATTTGATCACACAGGCTCAGGGTTGTTGAGCAATACATCGGCGAGGGTTTAAAAAGTGATCATCAAATCTTTCAAATGGCAGAAGTCCCTCAATTTGAAACCGTAGACGATGAAGTTGAGTTTTGGGAAACTCACAGCACGGCGGACTACTGGGATGATATGGAAAAGGCCGAATTCCAACTCGAACCGCATCGGAATCTTCTCCATCCCAAATTGATTTTCCTTGCCGACCGGCCAGCTCGGTGCCCTCGGTGCCACCATGAAGTGGATGAAGTTTTCATTCAATTTGTCGCCATGCAAGATGGCCGCCTCGTCATGATCCGTGATGTACCGGCATTGCGTTGCCGAGTGAATGGGCATGAATACATGCTGGAGAGAACGTTGGATCAGGTCGAACACGTGTTGAATCTTGAAAATTTGCAAAAACTCCGCCCGGCTGAAATGCTGCATGTGCCGGTCTTTAAGCTGGGAGTGGCGGCATAGACGGATACAAGAATCATTGAGAAGCTTTCTCCTCCTGCATCCTGAGCTTCTTTACAATTGGCCATACCGATTTATTCATTTTTCGTAGCGTAGAGAAAATGACCGCATTGCCCGATGCAAACCAAACGAACTCTCCGCATCGTTTTATCCTCTCCCAGCGACGTTGCTGACGAATGCCGCGTGATGGAGAGCGTCATCGCCGAATTGAATCGCGGCGTGGCGCACGAACGCAAAGTCACTCTCGAATTGACCCACTGGCAGACCGACACCTATCCTGGTTTTCATCCCGAAGGCCCGCAGGGCGTCATTGATCCGATCTTGAAAATTGAAGATTGCGATATTTTGCTCGCGATCTTTTGGAAACGGTTTGGCACACCGGCGAAGGGCGCTTTATCCGGCGCGGAGCATGAGATCAGAACCGCGATCAAAGCGCGACAAGCTAGCGGCCGGCCGTGGATCATGATCTATTTCAAAGAAGCCGATCGTCGGCTCAAAACGCCGGAAGAACTGCGGCAATACGCTGCCGTACTCGAGTTCAAGCAAGATATTTCGCCACTGGGTCTGTTTTGGACGTTTGACGACACTGCTGATTTCGAGCGCAAAGTGCGCCAGCATTTGACGCATTACATTCTTGATCACGTTCATCCCACTGCCGGCGAACCAACACCGTCCAGCTCGGCAAACCGCGTGCAGGAATTGCTCCGCAGTCACCGCCGGAACTTGCAGCAGAAATTCTCGACCATCCATCTCTTCGGTGAAAAACGCAAGCGTCGCTCAGACTTCCAGACTGCGGCAGACAAGTTGTCTGCGCGAAGTTTACAGGACACGGTCGACATGGCGGATATCGAACACGGCTTCGTGCCGTTGCATTTGCTGGATTGGCAGGATGAAAACAGTCCGCCGGCCACGCCGCTCGATATTGACGATGTGCTCTTCCGCGACGGCCCGCCGCGGCACTTCTTGCTGCGCGGACTGCCCGGCAGCGGCAAAACCACGTTGCTGCGCTATATGGCGCATCGTTTCGCCGGCGCGGATAGCGATTGCATTCCCGTTTACCTGCGCTGCAAAGCGCTCGCTTTGAGCGAAGCCACGCTGGAAGATTTTGTGCAGCAGCAGCTCAACGAAGACAGCGACAGTCCCGAGATTTTCGCAGCGCTCTGCGCCAAAGAACGGTTTCTTGAAAAGAACATGGTCTTGCTCTTTGACGGCCTCGATGAAATCGAGCATGCAGAGACCGGCAATCGCATTGCCGCCGAATTGGAGAAGCTGGCGCGCAACTATCCGCGCGCCAAAATCATCGCGGCCAGTCGCCCAATTGCGGTGCGGCCAGATGACTTTACCAAATTCCGCCGCCTCGACGTGCTGCCGTTGGCGCCGGAGATGATTCGATCTTATGTGGAAAAATGGTTTGCCGGCGAGCCGGAGAAAATCGCCGCGCTGGAGCAGAGCCTGGCGCAGCGGCCACGCATTCGCGATTTGGCAGCCAACCCATTTTTGCTCAGCATGATTTGCTTCACCTTCGAGCAAGGCGGGGACGCGGCTCTGCTCGAGCGCCGCAGCGATCTTTATGAAAAGTGCATCCAATATTTGCTGCAGCGCGCTTATGATCCCGAAAGCAGCGCCTCCGCCAAAAGCAATTACCAGCATACCCTCGAGATTCTAAAAGATGTCTCCCTGCGTTTTTTTCTGTGGAAAGAAGATGATTTTCCGGTGGACCACGTGAATGTCATGGGCCGGGCCGCGCTTTCCGCGGAGACGCTGGGCCGCCCGGAAGATTTTCTCAACCGCCTGGAGCGCCAGACCGGCCTGATTCAGCGCGCCAAAGAAGGCTTTACCTTCGTGCATCGCTCGCTGTGGAATATTTCACCGCGCGAGCGTTGCTTGACAAGACTCCAGACTTCGTTATCCGCCATGCCGCCAATCCCGATTGGGAAGAAGTGATTAGACTTTACGCTGGATTGCTGCAAAACGACACTGCAATTGCCAAATTGGTCCATGGGTTATGGAAGAGCAACCGCCCCTTGGCTCTGCGCGTAACCACCGAAGTAAAAACGCCAACAGCAGAATTGCTCAAGCCATATATTGAACAAGAAGAAGGTAATCAGAACAAACTGCTACTCATCGATAGTCTCGAACAATCGTTACATTTGATTGGGGTAACTGCGCAGTCAAATTTGGTGCGCGAAACGTTGGATATTTTGTTGATCAAATGCGAAGAGCGCAATTGTGAAGTGATCTACCACGCGCAAGAATTGTTAGAGACGTTGGACATGCAACCGCTGCAACCCGGCGGGTTGATTTACGAGTTGTTTGATCTCGAACACGCCGCCGAGCGCCAGCAAAAATTTCTCGCTGATCCGGCAAACCATTTTGAATGGATCGAAGTGAAAGGCGGCGAGTTTTGGATGGGGGATGATGAACAGGAGGATAATGAAAAACCGGCACATCGTGTCAAAGTGGATGACTTTCGGATGGCCAAGCATCCGGTAACCAACCGTTTGCTTTCCACTTTTCCATTCGGACAGAAATTTCCCACCTACGGCGGCGAAAGCAATCCTGCTATTGGTAACACATGGTATGAAGCTTATTATTTTGCCTTGTGGCTTGATTGCAGTTTGCCCACTGAAGCGGAATGGGAGTACGCCGCGCGCGGTGGAAAGTATGCACAAAGAACCCAATACTTCTTTGGCAATTCGATTGAAGAATTGCCAAATTATGCTTGGTTTGGCGAAAACAGTCGTTTATATCCACACGCAGTTAACGAAATCAATAGCCGAAGCAGTAAGGAGAATTTGAATCCATTAGGCCTGGCAAATATGCTCGGCAATGTTCTGGAGTGGTGCCAGAATTGGTATGATAGATTTCCATCGACTGGTATCGCCGAAGAAACCATTGAGAATCCATTTGGTCCTTCAACAGGGAAGTACAAAAACGCAAGGGGGGGTAGCTTTCGTAGTCTGCCAACATCGGTTCGTTGTGCTCATCGTGGCTTTAATCTGGATCCAGGAGACCGTACCTACGATTTCATAGGCTTCCGTCTGGTGTCGCGCTCAAGGAAACAGTAGCGGGTTTATAGCCCTATCAGAATGCCTGAGTTCAACCGTTCACGAACGGTTGAAGCGCGCATGCCACCGTCCAGAGTCCGAACCGGTCCCCCCCCCCTTTGGGGTGGGACGAACAATCAAACCGTTTGGGGACGGTAAGTAGCCCGTCGAACATCGTCCCCAAACATTTTAGTGTGTGACCAGAATTGAGAAACCGTCCGGGCGGTTTTTCTTGAAGTGTGCATAAACTCAATAAACAGCATATGCGCTTATTAGCAACCGCCCGGACGGTGGCCTTTTCGCGGCAGCCAGGGTAAGCGAAATTACTTCAGAATGCCAATGAGGTGAAGAAACTCTTCAGGCGTGACGACGGGGATTTCTTGCTGCGCGAAGTGTTCTTTGTTGCGGGTGATGAGGTAGTCAACCTGCATTAATTTGGCGGAAAAGAATTGAATATTGTCTTCAAAACCCGGCATGGAAGAATCAAGCGCTTCAAAAATTATTGAGCGCGTTAAAGGAATGATTTCAAAGTCTCTCGTAACAAACTTGGCATCGGTTCGAGCCTGTAATTCCCCAAATTTGCGAAGCCGTTGAAAATAGATAATGGCTATCGTCAAGGCCGAGGTGAAACCGCTGATGCCCGAGGTTTCAAGCTTTTGAGGGCAGCGACACTTTCCACCCAGCCGGCGCGTTGCGTTAAAACATCCATGAACACGTTGATATCGACATGGACTTTCATTTGCCGTATTTCGCCTCCAACGCGTCAATGAGCAGGTCTTTGTCCGAAACACCTTCCGGCGCGGCCATACTGCCCACCAATTTGAAAAACTCGGATTCAATTTTAATATCAGGATACTTCTGCCGAAACTCCTCTTCCGGCGTCAACGTGCCTTGAGGTTGCGGCGATTCGAGATGATCGGCATTGTCGGGCGCAGGCATCTTCAGATCAATCTCGATGATCGCGCGATTGCCGCGCGCCTGATAATGAACCATATCATCGAGCGAGACGCCCAATTTCTCCGTCGCTTCTTTGAGGGTGGCGGTTGTCATGATCAATCTCCTTGATTTGCGTGAAAAAGGTATTGAGGCGAGACAACAGTCTTATTGTGGGTGAATTCGCAGCCGTCCATTTTTGTAAACACTGAAACTGCCAAACAGCTTATCCTCGTGTTCAGAGAATATTTGAGAGATGATTTGAACTTTTTCGAGGCTGGTTGCATCGTCCAGGCGCAGCAAAAGAACGCCGGCATTGGCGGCTTTGTGCCGGTAAACCAATTCCCCGAAGTCTTTGTCCATTGTAATGACCAAGCGCCCTTCTCTAGCTGCGATCTCTAAAATTTCATCGTCACCCATTCGGGGATTAATATTGCGCGTGGCAAGCACGTCATGACCTTGTTGCGACAACCAATCTTCCGAAAGCTTGCCGACGCCGACATCCATAATGACCTTGAGGTTCATCATTATGCCGCTTTAAGATCATAAACTCGCTCTTCCGAAATAACCGAGGCGGCATAACCAAGCGCCGCGCGGATATCGTCGGCCTCCAGTTCGGGGTAATCTTGCAAAAGATCTTCCGCAGGAACGCCGGCTGCCAGCGCATGCAAAATCTGTTCTACACTGATGCGCAGCCCTCGAATAGTCGGTTTCCCCAGCAATACCTTCGGGTTGAGCGTTATGCGCTCGCTCAGATTTCGTGAAGCCATAAAGTCCTCTCGATGTTTTGATTTGTGTGAAAAAGATAGTAACTTCTCGACGTGGAGTCAATTGCTTTTTTGACGACGTGATGCACCGAATTAAATTTTAGCGTTTCGAGGTCGAAGTTGTCCACTCTCCTCATTAAAATTAAGTTGCCCGCCCTTCTCATTTTGTCTTTTTTCCTCCTCAGCGACGGCTTTCCTCAAACAAAACCTGACAGCGCAGGGAACGCCTTGATCTTTGTGCGCAACGGCAAGATGGTCAGCGCAGCGTCGGCCGGCGTGAACATAAAAACCGCAAAAACCCGCGCCGAGCTGGAAACCGCAGCCCGGCAGGCCCTCGAGAATCTCCGCCAAAAGCGCTTTTACTTTGCCCGGATCGATAGCGCCATCTCAATAAAAACAGCCAAAAATAACGCGGATGTAATTCATTTCTATCTGAATTCCGGCCCGGAATTCGATCTCACTACCCAAATCAGCCTGAGCGACAGCAGCATACCACAACAAGACTGGCAACGCGAGCTGCGCGGCGCGCATGATGAAACCGCCTGGCTGGCGCGCCTCAACAACGTTCTTACCGGCCTGGCGCGCGAGGGCCATCCACTTGCTTTCTTCACCGTGGATTCGGTGACGGTGCAGGAAGACTCGAACAAAAATTCGCGGCTGGCGTTGTTACATCTCAAGCTAGAGCCCGGCCCGACTGTGCGACTCGATTCGATTTTGATTCGCGGCAATAAAATTACCAAAGCCAACGTGCTGCTGCGCGAGCTGCCGGTTATGCCGGGCGACAAATTCAATCTCGATGAGGTCGAAAGCATCCCCGACCGCTTGCTGCGTTTGGGGTTTTTGAAATCCGTGTCTCCGCCGCAATTGCACGTTGATAACCGGGGACGCTATCTTCTTGACCTCGCAGTTGTCGAAGGCAACAGCAACTTTCTCAACGGCGTGGCCGGCTACAATCCCGGCAGCGGCAATGAAAAGGGTTATCTCACCGGCTTGCTCGATTTGAAATTCGGCAATCTGCTTGGCACCGGCCGCCTGGTGAATGCGCGCTGGGAAAAGCGCAGCCGCGACACGCAGGAACTCGCGTTGCGCTATCGCGAGCCGTGGCTGGCGGGCTGGCCGTTGCATGTTTCCGGTGGATTTCAACAACTTGTGCAGGACACTTCGTATGTCGAACGGCGCTGGGATGTGCTGGCCGAGCTTCCCGCGGGCAGGCGTTTCACGCTCTTTGGCCAGTTGCTGACCGAAAGCGTTTCACCGGATTCGCTGGCCGCGCTGCAACTGGGTTTGCCGGAGAGCCGCGTTGCCAGCGTGGTTGCCGGCCTGCGCTATGACTCGCGCGACGATTTGATCAACCCAACTGCCGGTGTCTTTTACTCCACCTCGCTTGAAACCGGGCGCAAGCGTTATGGCCCAACGGCGGAGGCCGCGGCGCAGTCCTTCTCGCGCAAAAAAATCCTGGTGGATTTCGAGTGGCTGTTGCCGGTGAAATGGCCGCAAGTGTTGAGTGTTGCGATTCACGGCCGCGAAGTTACGACGGGCGAGCCGTTGGTTTCGATTACCGACCAAATCCGCTTCGGCGGCGCAACCACGCTGCGCGGCTATCGCGAGGAACAATTTCGCGGCTCGCGTGTGGCGTGGAGTAATTTCGAATATCGCTACCTGCTTTCGCGCCAATCACGAGCCTTTGTGTTTTTAGATTTGGGCTACTATTTTCGTGAAGAGCCGGCGAACAGCACTGCTGCCGCTTTAACGGCGATTGATGAGATAAAGCGATCTTTTGGTTTGGGTGTTCGTTTGGACACACCGCTTGGTATTGTCGGCGTTGATTACGGCCTCGGCGAAGGCGATGATCTGCTCAACGGTAAGGTTCATGTGAGTTTGTTGAATAGCTTTTGAGCCGTGCTTCGCATGGAAAGTTCAACACGGAAGCAGGTATTTTGGTGAGTCGCAGATTTCCACGGCTTGACATGGATTTTTAAAAGAAGCTTATTGCATAGCTCAGAAAACCAATATAATCTGTAATGACGAAGCACGTGGCATTTTGCTACAATCGCAAAGTTTTGTGTATGCTTGACACTCTCCGATAACTCCCCTGTTGATTTCCTCCTGCTCGCATCGCATCGACAAAAAATCAATAATATCAAAATCTTGAAGAGATCAAACTAGGAATGATTTTATTGGCACGCTGCTTGTTTGAGTGTACAGAAAACAAATAATTGTTTTTCGAGGGAGAACAATGACATGAAAAACATTGATACACGCATGCAAATCAAACAGCTTGTGTTTTTGGTGCTGGTGATTTTTTCGTTACTGATGCTGTTCTGGCTGTTGCTTTCGCCGCAAGCTGCAGCAGCCGGCCCGGCTGCGCCCTTGACGATGACTGTCGCCGCGCACGATACGACTGATTGCGACGGCGAACTGGTTCGTCAGGCGGAGCGCGATTATTTGGATGATCGCACGAATCTCACGCGGCGGTTTGGCGATTTTGAGTTGGCGCTGCATGACAGCCTCTCCGGCAATCTGGTGGTGGCCGGCGGCGATGTGGTGATTTCCGGGCGCGTGGCCGGCACCGTGTTGGTCGTGTGCGGCAATATCACCTTGACGTCCACCGCCGTCGTTGACGGTGATGTGGTGGCTGTTTCCGGGCGCGTGAAGCGTTTCGAGGGCAGCCGCATTGGCGGCGATCAAGTGGAAACCTCGCCGGAGTCGCGCCACTATTCGCGCGCGCGCCGCACCAGAGACAGGGGTTGGGATTGGGAACGAAATTGGAAACGCCAGCAACGCCGCCTGGCCTCGTCTTTCGATGTTGATGCCCACTACAATCGCGTAGACGGGTTTTATCTCGGCGGCAGCTTGCCGCGTAAATATCGCGGCTTCACGAATGTCGGCATGTTCGGCTTCGGCGGCTACGGCTTTAAGGCCAAGCGCTGGCAATATCAAGGCGGGGCAGAGTTTTATATCGGCAGGGAATTTCGCACGGCGCTGGGCGCGGAGACGCACGATTTCACGGACACGGAAGACGGCTGGATCATTCCACGAGACGAGAATACCGCAGCCGCGCTTTTCATCAAAGAAGATTTTCAAGATTACTATCGCCGCAAAGGTTTCAGCATCTTCGGCAGTCAAAACTTCGGCAACGATTTCAAACTCACCGCCGGATATCGCCGCGATGATTTGCTCACGCTCGAGAATCGCGCCGTGTGGTCGCTATTTGGCGGCAAGAAGAAATTCCGCCAGAATCCCACGATTGATGAAGGCAAGTTGGTGAGTTATTTTACAGAATTCGGCTGGGACAGCCGCGATCACAAGCGTTCACCGCGGCGCGGCTGGCTCTTGAATGCGATGGCGGAGGTGAGCCGCCCCGATTTTGACAGCGACTTTGACTATGATCGTATGATCATCGATGTACGGCGTTATATCCCGATAGGCTACGGCAAAAATCTCGACCTCCGGCTGCGCGCCGGTTCGAGCAGCGGCGTGTTGCCGGCGCAATTTTTCTTCGATGCCGGCGGTCTTTCAACGCTGCAGGGCTATCGCTTCAAAGAATTCACCGGCAATCGCATGCTGCTGGGCAATCTCGAATACCGCATGAACGCGGGCCGCAGCCGCTTGCACGATATTCCCATTCTCAGCGAATTCAATTTGATTTTATTTGTGGATTCCGGGATGATCTGGGAGGTTGATGAAGGCGCAGCTCTGGCCAATTTTAAAGATTTTGACTGGAACCGGCTCAAAACCGATGTGGGCATAGCGATTACGGACAACGACGGCCGAGTGCGCTTGAATTTCGCCAAGCGCACCGACCGCGGCCATGATGATCTCGTGGTTACATTCCGCTTGAATCGCGCCTTCTGAGGAATTTCGGGCAGGATGATTGGGAATAGTTCTGCTGCTGGATCATTCTGGCTGAGCCTTTTTCTATCGCACGAAGTGATTCATGACGCCGGGCATCACCGCTTAACCTTTTCATGACTCGACAAAATACCGCCGGTCTGCAAATCAAGGCCGGCGATTAACTTTTCGATTTCAGAATAAATTTCTGAAAGTTTTTGCCCACAGGATTGTAATCCCATCCAAAAGGCTTTTTTATTTTGGTGGGATTTTCATTTTTGTGGGCGGAGTTTAAGGCTGCTTGACGGGCTTCGATTTCCATCTTGTCCCAAAATCGGTATAAACTCTTCACCGCGTGACCGTAACAAACACCGCATTACAGAACCTCCAAAAATAAATGATAAAGCGCCTCCTCGCGCATCACGGCTAAAATCACGGCCTCGCCCGCTTTTAGATTGTGTAAAAGTCTGCTGAAATCATCGCGTCTGCGCACTGGCAGACGATTGAGGGCGAGTATGATATCGTTTGCCAGCAATCCCGCCTCCTCAGCCGGACTAAAACGTTCGACCGCCGTCACTTTCACACCGCTGCGCCCTCTTCTCAATGTCAGCAAATCTGCCTCAGTGAGGTTGGCCACGCTTATGCCCAAATCCTTGAAATGCGCTTGCGCTGCGGGCGGCAACAGTGGCTCGCTTGCCAACGGCAGCTCACCGAGCACGAGACGGTGCGTCAACTCACGCTGGTTGCGAAAGATTCTCAACGTAACCAGCGCGCCGGGTTTCTTGCTTGCCACCAGGGCCTGCACATCATTGGTTTGTGAAACAGCAATACCGTCGATGCTCAAAATCACATCCATCGGCTGCAATCCGCCCCTGTGCGCCGGACTGTCTTCGTAAATATCATCTACGAACACACCGGCCGGGCTAGCGAGCCCCAACGCGCGCGCTTCCAGCTCCCTCACATTGCGCATGGCAACGCCGAGATAACCGCGTTCGACTTTGCCGTAGCGCATCAAGTCCACGGCGATGCGATGCGCAAGATTGACCGGCACGGCAAAGCCCAGGCCCACATCGTAGCCGGTTTCCGTGGCAATGGCCGTGATGACGCCGATGACTTCGCCTTTGAGATTGAACAGCCCGCCGCCGCTGTTGCCGGGGTTGATCGCGGCATCGGTTTGAATGAAATGCTCCACGCCGAAGCTCTCTTGAATCACGTTGATCTGCCGGCCCTTGGCGCTGATGATGCCGGCCGTCACCGTGAACCGCAATTCCAGTGGATTGCCCACCGCCAACACCCATTCGCCGATATTGCTTGTGCGTGAATCACCGATGGCCGCCGGCGTGAGAGGCTGCGCCTCGATCTTGATCACCGCGATTTCCGAAAGCGGATCAAGGCCGACAATTTTTGCCGGGAAGGTGCGCCGGTCCTGCAGGGTTACAGTGATCTTGTCGGCGAAATCGACCACATGCGTATTCGTCAGAATATGGCCTTCCGGCGAGATGATGATGCCCGAGCCAGCGCTGCGTTGTTGCAACTCCGGTGTTTGCAGCGGGGCCTCCGGTTCGCGCGAGCGGTCGCGCGGTTTTGCCTCGCGGTAGCGGTTCAGATCGCGCGCCGAAAAAACGCGCAAGCATGAAACCGCCACGACAGAGGGCAAAATACGCTCGGCGGTTTGCACAAAGGTGGAAGGGGGCGCATTTTGGTGTGAAGTGATGAACTTCGGAGAAATGAGAGATGCGGCCAACGGCGTGCTTACTGCCGATAGTTGGTTTTGAAAAAATGGCGTGAATGAAAATCCCGCGATCAATCCAACCGCTAAACTGAATAAACAAAGCCATCCGGACTGTCGTCGCACAAAGAACGGCAATCGTGCTTCGTTATGCTCCTGCATGACACGCTCCTGAGGTTGTTATTGTTGGTCGGGTCCTAATGCCTCGATTTTGTGGGTGATCTGAAATGTTCTTACATACGAGAACGAAGATTTAATTGCAAAGGAAATTTTGGTATCAAATACCGTCCGGACGCTCGCAGCGTCCGGACGGTTGTGTTTTCTCGCGGCCGCCATTTGGCGGTATTGATGATCGCGCGGGCGGTTTCGCGCAGGACCGGGCCGCCGTCTTGCGACTCGGCAATGACTTGGCGAAGTTGTGGCCGCTTGTTGCGTGCAAAGGCCCGTAACGTTGCGGATAGTTCTTTAAACAAAAAAGCCAACAGATTCCAAAAGGTCGGTTGGCTTCTTCTCTCAATGAAAC
>SZPB01000052.1 GCA_030263535.1 Cytophagia bacterium CHB2 | reverse complement strand
TGGGCGGCTGTTGAAGCCATGAAATTCGCGGTTGCAACAATGCCCCACAAGGGGGCAGGGCTACGAATCCTGTACACGCATTTAAAAAACGCTGTAAACGCGACATCATGCAACGTGTAAGGTGTAAAGTTTTCGTTCATCCGATCACATGAAAAAAAACATGAAAACCGACGCCGACCTCCCTCTCAAAAATTTATACACGGCTGATGATGTGCCTGTCGCGCCGGAAAATGCCGGCGAGTATCCCTTCACGCGCGGCCTCTTTGCGGAAATGTATCGCACAAAACTGTGGACCATGCGCCAATACAGCGGCTATGCCACTGCCGAAGACACCAATGCGCGCTTTCATTATCTGCTCTCACAAGGCCAAACCGGACTTTCGACCGCATTTGATTTGCCCACGCAAATGGGTTATGATTCCGATCACAAACTCGCTGACGGCGAAGTCGGCAAGGTGGGCGTGGCGATTTCGAGCCTCGAGGATATGGAACGGCTGTTTGCGGGCATTCGCCTGGAAGAAGTCACCACCTCGATGACGATCAATGCCACGGCCTCGATTCTGCTCGCGCTTTATATCGCCGTCGCGAAAAAACAGAATGCGGACTTGAAGGCGATCAGCGGAACGGTGCAGAACGACATTCTAAAAGAATACATTGCGCGTGCCACTTACATTTTTCCTCCTACGCCCTCGTTGCGTCTCGTCACCGACATGTTCGAGTTTTGTTCACAGCATACGCCCAAATGGAATCCGATTTCCATCAGCGGCTATCACATTCGCGAGGCCGGCTCGGACGCGGTGCAGGAAATGGCGTTTACCTTTGCCAATGCCATCGAGTACGTTCGGCATGCCGTCAATCGCGGCCTCGAGGTGAATGTCATCGGTCCGCGGCTTTCGTTTTTTTTAAACAGTCACAAAAATTTCTTCGAAGGGATTGCAAAATTTCGTGCGGCGCGGCGCTTGTGGGCGCGCATTATGAAAGAGAGATTCGGCGCAACCAATCCCAAGGCGATGATGCTGCGTTTTCACACGCAAACGGCGGGCGCTACCTTGACCGCGCAACAGCCGGATAATAACATCGTGCGGGTAACATTGCAGGCGTTGGCAGCAGTGCTGGGCGGCACGCAATCACTGCATACCAACTCGCGCGATGAAGCGCTGGCGTTGCCGACGGAAGAATCCGTGATGATCGCATTACGCACTCAGCAAATTATTGCCTATGAAAGCGGCGTGCCGGCGGTGACAGATCCTCTCGGCGGCAGCTATTTCGTCGAAAGCTTGACCAATGAAATCGAAAAGCGCGCCGAAGAGTATATTGAAAAGATCGAAAGCCTCGGCGGCGCGGTGAAGGCCATTGAAGCTGATTTTTTTCAAGAAGAGATTGCCCGGCGATCGTGGGAATATCAGCAGGCCATTGAACGCGGCGAGAAGATCATCGTGGGCGTGAACAAATTTCAAGTCGACGATGAAAAGAAAATCGATTTACTGCGCGTCGATCCCAAAATTCAGGAGCAGCAAATCCGCCGCTTGCGCGAGCTGCGCCGCCGCCGCGACAACGCCAAAGCCAGCGAATTACGGCAAAAATTAGAATCCGCGGCAAAGGGCAAAGAAAATCTCATGCCGCATATCATCGCCTGTGTCGAGGGTTATGTAACGCTTGGCGAGATTTCAGATTCGTTGCGGGAGGTGTTTGGGAAATATCCGGTGAAGGGGTGAAATTGTGAATGATTAAGAAGTTGGAAAGATATTGAACGCACTTCCTTACAAACTCAAGAAGCGCCAAAATATCGGTTTCAATGAAATCAAAGCTTGGCTGCAGCGTGAGCAAAAACTTGCAAAAAGGTGTGGGCTTCTTGCATTGAGCCTTGGCATTTTATCTTTGCTCGCTTTTATTGCATATGGGCTCGCGGACTTGGATTTCTTAGTTTTATTGGCCGTATCAGCATTTTTTTTATTTCACGAAGAGACAAAAATCCTTGGAGAGCATATCAGATGATCAAATAAAAAATTATGTTTTGAGTATGGCAACATTGGTTAATGTTGCAACGTCAACGCCTCAGCTTCTTGGATCAATACTAGCAAGTTCGGATGTTCAAAGCTCAGATGAGGCGCTGGAACACGATGATGCTTGATGTCGGGCGGAATATGCTTGTGGTGTGGGAAGGTCGCAGTTAGCGTAGGATCATCGGGATGCGGCCAGCAATCATACCAACAGAGTTTTTCATCCCCTTGATAAATCTCGTAACTGTAATCTTCGATGCACCGTTCAACAAAGTCTATTGTTTCAAAAATACGCAATTTCATCTCACGATTAAAATATAATGTCCCGACAACTTGCGCCGAACCCGCACTGGTACGCTTAACCACTAGGGTTGAGGTTTCAATACTAGAAAATCGGGCTTGCAACGAATAAACGAATTGTTCATACTCAGACAAAACGGGAATCATGCCGCGACGCCTTCTGCCTTAAAAAAGTCGTCTTCAATAGGCTGCACGAGCTTTAGAATCGCGGACGGCGACTTGAGCAGATCGAGATATTTCTCTCGCCGTTTGAGCCAAATCTTATAAAGCCCCAACCACTCATGCAGCTCGAAGGTTTCTTCGACCTTGCCGGCCAGCACTAATTTATAGAATTCGGCGGACTTGATGCTATACTTCCATTCGAACTTCTGCATTTGTTGTTCGAGCTCGTTCATTTCTCGAACAATTTCGTCCAGGGTCATTTCCATAACGTGCCTCTTATAGAAAAAATCGCTTTGCCTTCCAAAGCTATAAGTTTTTCTCAAACTGGCAACGAAAATCTTGTCTTCACAATTAACTGCAAATCGTCGGTGAAAATCATGTCCGAAAGCAACCGCATTCTCGATCAGCTCAAACGCGCGCGTGAAGGTGAGGCTTGGCAAAGGCCTGCGGCGAAGGAGACACTGGCGTGCGTCACCACTGCTAACCTGCGGCGAGGCCGGTGCTCAACGTTCCGAAGCGCAACCGAAAGACGTCGTTCCCGGCCAGCGCTACTCCTTGTTATTCATGCTGCACGACGCGATCCAGCATGACTTGTATCATGCCGGGCAAATCGTTTTGCTGAAAAATGCTTGAAATCGCGCTCGACCATTAACTCAAACAAAGGCTCTTTCAAAAAAAGAGGGCTCGGCAGGCGGCAAACTTTCAAACCCGCAGTAGCGAATTATTATCACTGAAAATTCAATCACCCCTGCCGCAATTTGCCAACACCCTGCGCTATCACTTTTACCGCGCGGTCGATCTCTTCCTCCGTTGTAAATTTTCCCACGGAAAGCCGCAACGTTCCCATGGCATAATCCCGCGGCACGTTCATGGCCTGCAACACATGCGACACCGCAATCTCTCCGCTGGAGTGGCAGGCAGCCCCGGCGGAGGCGGCGATCTCGTGGCTGATTTCAGCCAGCAGGGCATTCGCCTGCACGCCGCGAAAACTCACGCTGAGAGTGTTGGGCAAACCATCTTCCGCATGGCCGTTGAATCTAATCTCCTCGATTTGTTTACTCAGGCTTGTGCGTAAACGGCCGCGCAGCATTTTCATGTGTGTCATATTTTTTTCCAGATCTCTTGCGGCAATGTCGCAGGCCTTGCCAAGTCCCACGATGCCGGCGACATTTTCGGTGCCGGCGCGGCGTTGTTGTTCCTGCTTGGCGCCATGAATCAGGCGTTCCAGTTGCAGGCCGCGCCGCACGATGAGCGCGCCCACGCCCAACGGCGCATAAAGCGTATGCCCCGCCACTGAAAGCATATCCACCTCCATCTGTTTCATATTCACGGGTACTTTGCCGGCGGATTGCGCCGCATCGCAATGTACGGCAATGTTGTGGGCATGCGCCAGCGCAGTGATCTCACGAACCGGCTGCATCGTGCCCACTTCGTTGTTGGCGTGCATCACGCTAATCAGCGCGGTGCGCGCAGAAATTGCCTGCTGCAGCGCTTCCAGTTGCACCCGTCCCAATTCATCCACCGGCGCAAAAAAAACGCGATAGCCGCGCACGCGTTCCATGTATTTGCAGGCTTCGCTGGTGGCCGGATGCTCAATAGCCGGCGTGATAATTTCATTGCCGGCGTCAGGATGGGCATCGAGATAGCCTTTGATGGCAAAATTATTGGCTTCACTGCCGCCGCTGGTGAAGATGACTTCATCCGGCTCACAATTCAGTAACGCTGCAACTTGCGCGCGCGCGTTCATGATCGCCTGGCGCCCCTGCTGGCCGTACGCATGCGCGCTGCTGGCATTGCCAAAATGACTGGTGAGATACGGCAGCATGGCCTCGAGAACTTCCGGAGCAATGGGTGTTGAGGCGTTGTAATCAAGATAAATGGGAGACATGACGTTTTCCGTTTGTTTGAGTTGTGCGGCCAAAACTGATGAACGATTGAAGCCGTGAATTCCTATGAATACCATTCCGTCAATGGCCATGCCCGGTGCGTCACAAAAGCCTTTCAAGCAACGCGAGACGTGAAGCCACAAAGGCCCGCAATAGGAACTATCCGCTTGCGCTGTCAGAGCTGATTTTTGTGCATCGCAAGCGCAAAACGAATTTGCTCAAATGCGAGGCGCCCTGCCGATTCTCACATACAGCGGCCAGCATATTTTTTTAGTTTTTTGGCCCTCGCCCCACAATTGCGCAAGCTTGGGAGCAATTTGCGCGACGGGATCGGCGCGATGTTGTGCAAGATAAGCCTGAGTAGACGACCAGGTGCCGAGATAACCCAGCAAATCGCCCAACCGCCAGCGCGCTTCCATCTGAAACGTTGGAGCCTTTTGTTCGAGAAATGGAAACGGCAGATCGGCATAATGATTTCCAACCCAATACCGTTCCGGCGGCCAGCACGGCCCAATGATGTTCTCGTTGAAATCATGCAGCACGGCATCAATCTCGGGAGAGATGCGTAACAAATCATAACACCAGACGGCAAGCGCGCCTTCCGGCTTGAGCACGCGCTTCACCTCGGCGTAAAACAGATCGAGGTTAAACCAATGCAGCGCCTGCGCCGCCGTAATGAGATCAATCGTATGGGAAGCGATCGGCGCCTGCTCACCTGGCGCAACGACATACGTTATCTGTTTATGCGGCTTTGCCTGCATGATTTGTCTTGCACTTGCGTCCGTTGCAATGACGCGGTTAAAATGCCGGGGTAGCGTTAATGCCGCCTGGCCATTGCCTGTGGCGCAATCCCAGGCATAATCATGAACAGGAACTTGCGCTGCAAGATAGGCGAACAACTCCGCGGGATAATGCGGCCGGTATTTCGCGTAGCCGCCCGCTAGTTTGGAAAAATGATCTTTGAAAGCCATGTGGTGTGAAATTACAGCGCTGCTCGAGCTGTTTGTTTATGCGTTACCTCTCACGGTTTTTGCTTGTTCATTGATGCTTGTTGGAGTTTTATTGATGGACTGCAACAAACTTGACACCATAGCCTTGAATATACAGACTAACATGACTCAAGTTGATTCATGATTGTCAGGAGTTCGACCTTTCCGCTCGAATTTCATGCACACCTTTTAATTTGAGATCAGAGATTTTGGCGCGCACGGCGTTCATGAATCGTTCGCCCGGATCGGTTTTTTCGGTGCGATAGCCCGCATCGCGCTCGCGCCACAACGCGTGGCCTTCGAATTCTTTGTATTCATGATGCCCGATGAGATAGCGGATGGTGGCGTATTTCCGCGCCAAGTAACGCACCAAGCGGGCATTTGCCTCAACCTGCTGCTCGGTGAGATCGTCAACTCCGTTTTGTCCGCCCACATTTTCGACGCCGATCGACTCATAATTCAAACCGATGCAATGGCGCGCCATGTGATTTTCCGGCATCAATCGATAAATTTTGCCATCACGATCGACGAGGAATTGAATCGAAACATTAACCTCGCCGGCGCTCTGCAGTTCGGGCCGTGAGGCGGGCAGCTTCTCTGGATGAAATGCGGCAAACGATTGTTCGAACCCGGCTATCGCCGTCCAGTGCAATACGATGATGCGCGGCGTAATCACAATATCCGGGGTTGAAATGCCATAATGCGCGTGGATATAGTCGCGCGTAAGTTGCACGCGTTCAGCAGAAAACGAAATCGGCTTGTCGATGATTTGAATGCTCGAGCCGCATCCCAATATGAAATGGAGCAGCGCCAGAATGAGAAAATGCCGGGGCACGTGCAGCAATTGTTTTGCTTTCATGGCATTCCGTTATGCTTGTGGTGAATTCAACTCAGGTGGATTGACATGGGCGGCCAGCGAGACACCCGAAATATTGTAATCTAACCCGAACGAACCGGAACTCAAAAAAGTGCATGCAAAGTCACCGAGACGCGCAAAGGCCTGTGAGTACTCTGCGGCGATTTTGGGTGAATAATTTTACGTGAGAATTTCAAATGTCGGCGACGTCCAAAAATCTTATATCACCCTGATGAATATTGGATCAAATGTAACTTCTCTGAAAGATCTTTGCTTTGATGGTACTGCATTTGTCTTGATTGAGACGAAAAGCTCTCAAGTTTTTTGCATGTTTTGCAGCAACGTTTGAATGGGTCTGCGTCGAGTTGAAAAATTGTGGAGAAGAAGATGTTAAGAAAATTTACCGCTTTCAAGGAAAAATCCTGATGATCAGAATGGTTTGCGGGGGAATAGCTTAAGTTATTGATGCCTAATCGTGGCGTTTCAAATGGAGAAGCAGGCGGGTATTGTTATCGTATCGCGCAAAAAACTCGTTCCATTTTCACTTCAGATCCCATGCAACCTCGTTCTGGTTTGTTCGTAGAAATTTTCACCTAACGACGAGGAGAATGTCATGTTTGAATTATTCGCCCTCTTTGCGCTGGTTATTATTGCCGCTCTGGCTTTCAAAGGTTTGTTTTGGGTGCTCAAAGCCGGTTTATGGACATTGACTTTGCCGCTGCAATTGCTTGCCGGTGTGCTCGTGTTCGCCATCGCTATTCCGTTGGGATTAATTGCCGGCATATTGGGCCTGATTGTTCTGCCGGTGGCTTTGCTGTCTGCCGCATTACCGTTGCTTCTCCTGGGTGCGGGCATTTATCTGCTCATGCGGCAATGAGAAGTAGCGCGTGAAAGCGTCTTGACCTTCACATGGTTTGTTCTTCCGGTTTGCCCGCCAATCCACAATAACCCATTTGCACCGTTTCAAATTCCTTCATGAGGTTGACGGCGCGCCACATCATACAGTCGCTCGCCAGGCATAAGCAATCCGGATCGGGCTTGCCGCTGCCGATTTTGCGATTGATGGTGAGCGAGGTGTCCGTATGCCGCCGGAATCCCGACCGCGCCATCGGGCACCATTTCGTTTTGGCATCTTTTTCGGATAGAAGCATACGTTCGAGCCAACGCAAAAACAAAAATTTTCCCGTCACACGCCTGCACCTTGCCTCACGCAAGGTGCAGGCGCGACGGTTGCCAATAATTGGAGGAATATTACGCCAAAGCCGCTTTCGGCATTTCCTCGTACCGCCCGAGATCTCTCAATAAACGATAGTGCGCTGCAATGGCTCCGCGCACCGTGGGGTAGGACACATAACTAATGCCGAAGTCGGCGCATGCTTTTTCGACAATGCCGCTGATCTCCGGATAGTGGATGTGGCAAATGCGCGGGAAAAGATGGTGTTCGATCTGAAAATTCAGGCCGCCAAGATACCAGCACGCCAATTTGTTCTTGGGCGCGAAATTCGCCGTGGTTTCCACTTCGTGGATGGCCCATTCATTCTCGATCGTGGCCGAGGCGGGATCAGGCTCCGGGAAGGTGTTGCCCTCGACGACATGCGCGAGCTGAAACGTGAGCGCCAGCGTGAAGCCGAGCACCAGATGCACGAGCACGAAAAAGCCGATGACATGCAAAACCGGATGAAAGAACATCGGCAACACCAGCATATATCCGAAATAGAAGACTTTCGTCAAGAAGAACACAACCGTTTCAGATTTCGAAAGCTTGGGAAGCTCATATTCCCCGATGCGGCCGGAAAAGAATTTGCGAAAATCACCAATGGTGACCCACAGCAGCGTCATCAAGCCGTAGGCGGGAAAGGCATAAATCTGCTGAAAACGATGCCAGCGGCGGTGCGGCTGTGCTGGACTGAACCGCATGATGCCCTGCATTTGAATGTCATCGTCCAATTCGTTGATATTCGTGTAGGTGTGATGCAGGATATTGTGTTTGTACTTCCAGAAGAAATAACTGCCGCCAATCAAATTGAGCATGAATCCCATAATCCAGTTGACGACTCCGTTGCCTGAGTAGCTGCCATGATTGCCGTCGTGCTGAATATTGAATCCCACCAACGCAAAGCCCTGCGCCACCGCGACGGCAGTAATAACGGCCATTACCAATGACGAGGTCGCGAATACAAGCAAAATGTATGAGGTCGCGAGCCACAGCAGAATGATCACAGTTTTCAAATACATCCGCCAGTCTGCATGGGGCGAAATTTGTTTCTCTTCAAAATAACGGTTGACGCGTTGTCTCACTTCGTCATAAAATCCCAGACGTGAGGTGAAGCTGATTTTTTGCATGCGTTTTCTCCAGTTGTGGTGAAAATCGAAAATAAACCATTGACGGCTGACCGTGGCAATGCGCTAGTTGTTTGCCCGGGAGGCGCGATTGAACAAAAAATGGAAGCGGCAACCTAAAACATTTCCGGAAGAAAAACAAGGAGGAAAAAACAACAGGATAGGGAGCAGAATTCCTGGTGGAGATGTGATGGGCTGAAACCGTATCCCCGATTTTCCATAACCGTAACCTCTTGCCAAAGCGAAGCCGCCCAAAAATAAAAAATAAGCGCCTCTTTGACGGTTCTCTTTTCGGCTATAAACGCCCGGAATTTCGCTTTAGGGCGATTCGTTTTTCAAACATAGAACAAAATTCTGAAAGGTTCTTACTCACAAAACTGAAATCCCACCAAAAAGCTTTTTTCTTGGTGGGATTTCCACTTTTACAGGCAGAGTTTAAGGCCGCTCCAAGAACTACAGGTGTCAACTTGTTTAAAAATTGGTGCAGGCGATTTGCTTTTCAAGCAGGGAGACAATCATGCCTCAAAACAGCTTGATCTTCTTCACGATCTTTTTCAAACCCCTGCCAAATTTTTTAGGATGAATCTCGATGTGACGCTCCTCGCCCTCGCCCACCGAAGTCGTCTCGATATTGCCGAGATCCTTCAAGACATTGTGAACGATAAAACGCTCGTAGTTGCTCATCGGCGGCAGGGCCACGTCTTCACCGCTGTCCAGCGCTTCCTGCGCCTTGGTCTCCACGAATTTTTTCAGATTTGCCACCGGGAAAATCCATAAAACGTGATCTTCACCGTCGCGATAGGTTTTGGTTTCAAACAGTGCCTTGTTGCGTTCGAAATGGCGATGCACTTGCTTGCGCTCAAAGGGATTCAATTGCGCGATTTGCACCGGTGCATGCGAACTGCTCAGCTTTTCTTCCAGTTCGCTGATCAGTTGGGTGATTTTGGGATCGGGCGGTTCTTCGTCACGCTCATGGAAACGCCCGCCGCCGCCGAACCCTCTGCCGCCGCGACGGTCTCGCCCGCGCGGGCCGCCGCGTCCCCCTCCGCCGGGACGTGGCCGGCGCTCGCGGTCATGAGATGATCTTCTGCGTTCCGTTCGTTCGTGCTGTTCCGGCGATGCCGCCTCGTCATTCGTATGCATGTTTGCTGAATCTTGCTCATGTTGTTCACTCATGGTTCTCCTCGTACCAATAATGGTGAAATGTCCGGGCGACACGCCCAACAACTTCGGCCAAACGACTGCCCAAGCCTCAAGCGTTTCTTTTGCCGGCCTCGGACATGAGTATGCTCGCCAGCAAGCCGGGTGTTCCTCCGAAATCGCCGTTGCTCATGAACAAAACAACGTCGCCCGGCGCAAGCTGGCGCGCGATGAAATTAGCCATTTCATTCCCGGCCGGCACAATGTCGACCGGCTTGCCCATGGCGCGCACGCCTGCAACGACGGCCTCCAGGGACAAGCGCTCCGCTTCCGGCACCTTGTCAATGCGGTGCATCGGCGCGAATACGACGTGATCCGCGTTTTGAAATGCCTCGAGAAACTGCTGCTCAAAAACCTTGCGCTTCGTGGTCGCCGTGCGCGGCTCGAACACCGCCCACAACCGGCGCTGTGGGAAACGCTGGCGCAAACCGTGCAAGGTCGCTTTTACCTCCGTGGGGTGATGCGCAAAATCGTCGAAGACTTTCACTTCGCCATCGAATTTCAATTGCAGCCGGCGGCGCACGCCTTTAAATGCTTGTAACGCCTCCAGCCTTTGTTCGAACGGCACGCCTAAAATCTCCCCCGCCGCCAGCACCGCCAGCGCATTTTTGACATTGTGCTCGCCGGCCAGGGAGAGAAACGCTTGCGACAAGCGCTTGCCGTTGTGGATCACGGAAAATTCCACGCCGTTTTCCGCCGGGTGAATGTCTTTTGCCGACCACTCCGTCGGTTCTTGCGCGCCAAACGTAATAACCTTGCAAAAGGCGCGCGGTATCAGCGCGCGCACAATGGGATCGTCGGTACACGCAATCAAATGGCCGTTGCCGGGAATAATATTGATCAAGCGTTGAAACGCAAGTTGTATCTCATCAATGTTTTTGTAAATGTCGGCGTGATCGAATTCAATATTGTTGAGAATGACGAGATTGGGCAGGTAATGCAAAAATTTGGCGCGCTTGTCAAAAAATGCCGTGTCGTATTCATCCCCTTCCAGCACAAAATGCTTGCCACTGCCCAGTTGATAACCCTGGCCGAAATTTTCCGGAATGCCGCCGATAAAAAAGCTGGGCGCGAGTCCGGCGTGTTGCAGCGTCCACGCGAGCAGGCTGCTCGTCGTGGTTTTGCCGTGCGTTCCGGCAACCACACACGAATACTTGCCGCGAATGAAATACTCGCGCAGCATCTCGGAAAGCGAGGCGTAGCGGATCTGCTCGTTGAGCACATATTCGACTTCGGGATTGCCGCGCGACATGGCGTTGCCAACCACGACAAGATCAGGCGCGGGTTGCAGATTTTTTGCGTCAAACGGGGAAACAACCGGAATGCCTTTACTCTCTAAAAACGTGCTCATCGGCGGGTAAACATTTTCATCAGAGCCGGTGACATGATACCCGCGTTCTTTGAGCATGCCGGCCAGTGCGGCCATTCCTGTGCCGCAAATCGCAATCAAATGAATCCTTTGTGACATCGTCGTCCTTCGGTTGTGCGTAAGGCGGCATTCAAGCCGCAATCAGATCTTTTTAAAACTAATGTTCCAGATCAATTGACCATTCGCAATTAACCATTCAAAATTCCAAATTTGAAAGCGCAGTTAATGATTGTTCAGCCGCGTGCGCACCGGCGGAATCTCCGGCGTTTTTTGGCGCTGCGGCTGCCGCAAGCGTTTTTCCATGACGCCGGCCGGCGTAATGACAACATCCGCCACCTGCCCGACGAGGCCGATCTTCTCCAGTTCTTTCCCGTTAAGCAGCAGTGTCACGGCGCCCGCATTGCCCATGCTGAGACGAAAATTTTTCTTCGCGCGCCAGGTTTCCGCCATGCCCGCGCGATAAATGGAATCCGTCTTCAACGAATCATCGATGGTGATGGCAAGCCAAACGCGATCCTTGAATCGGGCTTCCAGCGTCACCTCCACCTGTTTGACGGCAACGGTGGAATCGGTTTTGGGTTGTTGCGCCGGATTAGCTGCCATTTGCGCAATCGAAATTTCTTGCACCGGCCCGCTTGCCACGGGCGGGGGCGCGCTTTCGTTCTGCGCTGGAACGCTTTCCATTTGCGGCTCTTCCTGGGGAGAACGCGCCACAAAATAAAACAACAACGCCATCACCAGCAATGTGCCAAGGCCCAGGACGATTTCCTTCAAATAAGGAAATCCCGGGCGAACACTTTTCAGATCATCCTGACTGAGAACCGGCGCGGGACTAACCGCGGTGGCTGCGGCTGTGGCTTGCTTGCGCATCTCCGCTGCCGGCGCAGCAAAGTCAATGGGCAGCTCCGGCGGCTGCAGTTGCATTGCCAATTCATTGCCATCCAGCCCGACTTCTTTCGCAAAGGTTTTGAGAAAACCCATGACGATTGGTTTAGGCAGAAAATCGAATTTGCCTTCCTCCATATTGCGCAAATAAGCCAGATTGATGCGCGTCCGGCCGGCAATATCTTCGAGCGCAACGCCTTTCACGGCGCGTGCCGCCTTTAATTTTTCACCAATTTCAAACATGCATCCACCTGAGATAAAACTTCACAAAAATTCCTGTAATTTCCTGTAGAAGTGCGTGAGCGGAAAGCCCACGACATTATAAAAACATCCCTCGATGCGTTCGACGAAAACCGCGCTGAAATCTTGAATGCCGTAAGCGCCGGCCTTGTCCATGGCATTGCCGCTGGCAACGTAGGCCGCGATTTCGTCGCGCTGAAGCTGCCGGAACGTGACCGCCGTTTTCTCCACGCCCTGCACGCTGCGGCCGCCGGGCTGATCGATCAATACAAATCCGGTGTAAACCTCATGGGTATGCCCGGCAAGCTGCGCCAGCATCTCGCAAGCTTCTGCCGCCGTCGCGGGTTTGCCTAAAATTTTATTGTTGAGCACGACGGTGGTGTCCGCGCCAATGATCAACGCCGATTTGTAATGCGCGGCAACGGCCCGCGCCTTGCGCCGCGCCAATTCCGTCACCATCTCCGCCGGCGGCAGATGATAAACGCCGTCTTCTTCGTCCACATGACTCGGATGAATTTCAAAGACCAATCCGATTTTTTGCAACAGCTCCGCGCGCCGCGGCGAGGACGACGCGAGAATGATCGGTTTGTTGGGCAAGGGCAACGGGAAACTCATTTTGTAAATATTCAAAAACAAATGATGCAGTTTTTTGAAACCGCTAATTCACGCGAATGTGCGCTAATTTTTATTCGCGTTTATTCGCGTCAATTCGCGGTTGCTAGATTTCGATTCCAACATGAACGTCACCGGGCCGTCGTTATAAATCTCCACCAGCATCATGGCGCCGAATACGCCTTCGGCGACTTTGATCGCGTGCTGCTTCAATTGATCGATAAAGACGCGATACAGCGGTTCTGCCGCTTCCGGGCGCGCGGCCTCGTCAAAGCCGGGCCGCCGGCCCTTGCGCGTGTCGCCATAAAGCGTGAATTGTGAGATCACCAACACGCTGCCGCCCGCTTCGAGCAGCGAGTGATTGAAGTGGCTGTTCTCATCTTCAAAAACTCTCAAGTTCACGCATTTATCGGCAAGATAAACGGCATCTTCGGCGGTGTCGTGCTTCGCAATGCCGAGCAGGATCACCAAACCCTGATCGATCGCGCCCACGAGTTCGCCGTTGACCTTCACTGAGCCTTTTTGCACGCGTTGGAGAAGTGCTCGCATTTTTTATAAGCAAATGAAAATTTTTTAGATAGTTCAATTTAACGGAGGATCGTTTATCCAAAAGTTGGTAGATTAAATTTGCTTTGCAAAGCGCCTACTTTTCAAACGAGTTGATTTTGAATCAAAAGACTATTTGTCTGATTCCGACAACTCCTAAGACAATAATAGCAAACGCAAATAAAAATAGACTTGCTATCAAAGCACGCTCTGCACATTTAGTATTTGTTCTGATCGGACCGATCGTCTCTCTATGCCAATCTCGAACTCTATTTTCAAATTCATTTGGTTCGCTAATTATTAGTGGAATAATTTCTTGTAATTGTGGCCAATTTTCCAAGAATCTGATGGACGTTGATCTTGCTTGCCGAGAGCACCAAAGACTTACAAGTGCCACAACAATTGACAGCAAAAATAAAACCCATGATGCACAGATGATATATTTCCATGTAACACATTCAGAAGGATTGGCCATAGAACCTGAAAATGCTACAGTGAACGCCACGATTACCGACGCGACTGAAATAGTGGTTTTGGCAATGTCGTCGTTGCTGTCCCAAGCTGATGTATGCAATGATTCTAATTTAGCTATTGCATCTCGAAGCGGTTCACGAAATTGTTCAGATATTTCTTGTAAATCTGGTTTCTTATCATCCATAGCTGTTATTTTGGCCTGTCAATGTCTTCTTAAAATTACGAACTTTGCGATCGAGTTTTACACTCTGATACCCAGATTTATGCAAGCTAAAAGCTGAAATCTTTCGAGCGCACAACTGCATTTTTACAATACTTTTGTTTAGCCAGTGTGTTTTCGATCTCCAACAAAACAGCCCGAGTTATGATCAACCGCGTGACATCGCGCTCCAGTTGTTCCGCTAGCTGCAACGCGCGCTCGTGATATTGATCATTGGGAGCAGAAAGCGCAATTGCATAGGCCGAATCAAGAAACACTTCTTTCATCATGTTTCTTCTCTGCGGCGTAAAGATAATCTTCGAATCTCGCAGACCAGTCCGGCGGGCCCTGGAGATTCAGTGACTGCGCGGTGCGAAGAAAAGAGCGCTTTTTCTTTACAAGCGGCTTCGCGATTTCGATGGTTATGCGCACGCGTGTATTCGGCTCGAGCGTGAGCGGCTCCTCCGGATGCAGAGCTGCGCCATCATAGGTTGCGTGCAGTACGGTAGTCATAGTAAAATTCCACGTCAGAGGACCCAATCCGAACAAGCCGGAATCAATGAAAAAAATTTCCAACGGATAAAAGCTGCCAGCGGATGATTGAAAAAATCAGTTGGCAGCTTTTATCCGTTGATGAAATCTTTGCTTCATTTGCACGAATTCAACATCTACTTGACGTCATTGCTATGCCTGCTCATGGCCGAACATGACTGTGAGCACGCGCTTTGGCCAACCGCACGATGTGTTCGATTTGCGAGTAGCGATCCAATTCCGTTTTTTCACCAACTCCCCGCATAGATCGCCAGCAACCCCACCAGCATATCTGCCTTGAGCAGGTCGCTGGTCAGTCGCATGCGCGCGGCATCAGGATTTTTCCAGAGTTGAAACATTGCGAAGCCGATCACCGGGTAGACGCCGAGCAGGATGAGCCACAGGTAAGGGGCATGATAGACGCCGAGGACGTGGGGAAGCAAGACAACACCGGCCAGGATAATGAACGCCATCGACGCGACGATCTGCGCCGCACGCATGCCCCACGCCAGAGGCAGGGTCTGCGCGCCAACTGCTCGATCTCCCGCTTGGTCTTCGATATCCTTGACAACTTCCCGGCCAAAGTGAAAGAGGAAGGAAAACACGGCAGGAAAAATTCCCGGCCGCCAATCGCCGAACGGGAGCTCCGTCTGTTGCAAAGCCTTTGCCCCCTCCGCGGCGGCAAGCGCGCCAAAGATGAACGACAACGCCGTCGCCAGACTCACCGCCAGGTTGCCGGTGAGCGGCTGGCGCTTGAGCCAGAGGCTATAAGCGATGAGCAGCACGCTGGTGGCGCATGCGATAACCGCCCCGTCAAGGCTGGCAAATATACTAAAAATTACACCGCTTGCAAATAAAAATATCGCATAGCGCCGCGCCGAGGCAATATCCATGCGCCCCGACGGCAGCATGCGCCCCGGTTTGTTGATGCGATCGATGGCAACATCATAAACATCGTTGATCACATTGGCGCCGGCGGTGATGAGCATGCCGGCGAAGAGGGCGCACACGACATTGGCGCTGAAAACGAACGGCCGCACCAGGCCCGCAGCCAGTAAAATCGAGATCCCGGCGATGAGAACATTGAGAGGACGGGTGATGAGAAAATAGGCGGAGAGATTTTTCATGCTCAAGCAGAGATTTCACCTTGAGGAGACTAAAGCTTATCCGCGTTGCCCGCTGGCTTCCGAAAATGATAACTCTTCAACTTCGTCACTTCTTCGAAACCATGCCGGGAAAGCGAGCAGCCCAGGCCGCTCTCTTTGTAACCGGTCCAGGGCAAAGCAGGATCGAGATAATCGCAGCGATTGAGATAAACGGTGCCGGCTTCGATATGCGGCGCGAGACGTGAGGCTGCTTCTTCATCCTGCGACCAGATGCTCGCGGTGAGGCCGAAGCGGCTGTTGTTCATCAAGCGCAGCGCTTCTTCGTCGCCGGAGACCGGCATGATGCCGATGATCGGGCCGAAGCTTTCCTCCTGCATCACTTTCATGTCGTTCGTCACATTAACCAGCACCGTCGCTTCAAAATAATTGCCCTTGCCATTGACAGTTGCCGGGTTTCCGCCCGACATAATTTTTGCACCGTGCGATACCGCTTCGGCGATTTGTTCCTGCAAAACGTTGATTTGCTTTTTTTGCGCCAGCGGGCCGAGATAGGTATCATCCGCTAACGGATCGCCGAGTTTATAGGAATTCATTTCTGCAAGAAAAGCTTCGAGAAACGCGTCATAAATGCGGCGATCAACATAAATGCGTTCGACTGCGCAACAACTTTGGCCGCAATTATAGAATGCGCCATCAGCGACATTGGGCGCGGTGAAGGCGAGATCCGCATCCGCGCGCACATAAGCTGGATCTTTGCCGCCCAGCTCCAATCCCGCACGTTTCAAACCGGCGGCGGCGTTGCGATAAACTTCATAACCGCCGGCCACGGAACCGGTAAAAAACACGGCGTCGACTTGCGGCGATTTGACCAAAAGGTCGCCGAGTGTGCGATCAGCGACCACGGCCTGCATAACGCCCTGCGGCAGGCCCGCGGCGCGATAGGCTTCTTCCATGCGCAACGCGCACAGCGGCGTAAGCGCCGAATGCTTCAACAGAACCGTGTTGCCGGCCAGCAGGGCTGCCGCAACAATGTTGATGGCGATGAGCAGCGGATAATTCCACGCCGCAATGTCAACCACGACGCCCAACGGTTCATGCGCGATCTTGCGGAAAAATCCCGGTTTTTCCGGCAAGATTTCATCGGCGAGCGCTTCCGCTGCAATGGCTGCAAGATGGCGGGCGCGTTCGGCCATGGTGTCGACTTCCGCACGCGCTTGCTTGAGCGGTTTGCCCATTTGCTGCGTAATTTCCCGCGCGATTTCTTCGCGGTGTTTTAGCATCTCCTCCACGAAGCGTTGTGTGATCGCGGCGCGCTCGGCCAGCGGCGTCCAGCGCCAGGTGATGGGCCTCGGGCATGGTGAGCGATGCAAAAATTTCATTGGTCGCGGGATTCTCGAGTTTGAGCAGAGAAGAAGCCGGCATGGAGAAAACCTTTGCAATTTGAACTTTTTGCGGTTAGCTTTTCAATCGCAAAAAAAAGGGGGCTGTTTCAGCCGTTCAAAGCGACTAGGTCAAGACAGGAGCGTGACTCTTGAACTCGTGCGAAGATACATCGTCTCATGAGTAAAGTCAAGCTACGCAGCACTTCGAATCGACATTAAAAGCAAAACCGTGTTGTGCGCGTATTTTTGTTCCCTTAAAGTGAAATCGTTGCCTTAATAGCAAAAAATCTTTCCACCGGATTGAGGCAACCCAGCGGATATTTTTTAATCTGTTGGGTTGTTGCAATCCGTTGGCGATTTCCTTTGTATTGCGGTTTATCCGCGTTGGGTTTCTCTAAATCTTTTCAGCATGTTCCGATTTTGTTATGCCTTTTGGCTTTACTCGATCAAACAGAAGAATCGCCAAATCACAACGGCACTAAATCCGTTTCGAGAAAAGATTCGTATTGCTACTGCGTGTTTAAAGATTAGCGCTATCTGCCACGCTAAATTAGACGGTTTTTGAGAGGTGAACAATCTGCTTGATGCGCATCATCAATTCATTCTTCATTTTTACCCATCAACTTTAAGGAGATGTGTGTATGCGGAAGTTCTTCATTGCGTTATTCACGTTGGCCGGAGCGCTGGCGTTGTTGTTGCACTACTACGCGCCTAGCATCGAAGCCTCCAGCCACCGCGAAGCGCCGCTCATCGCTCAGGATCCGCTTGCCGATAATACGGATTTGTGGGTTTTTCGCTCGCCGGATGATCCCAATACGGTAACCATCGTGGCCGGCTACATCGGCCTGGAGTTGCCGGAGGGCGGCCCGAACTGGACGACGTTTGCCGAAGGCGTGCGTTATGAGATTCACATCAAGAATAAAACCTCGGTCGGCGCATTGGGCACAGCGCAAGATGACATCACGTATCGCTTCACTTTTACGCAGACGAATGAAGATCCCACGACATTTTTTAACATTCGTCTCGGCAAGCAAAATTTGAAGACGACCTACACGATGGAAAAAAGCGTGAACGGCGGCGCGTTCACCACTGTGATCACCAACGGCATCGTACCGCCCAACAATATCGGCCCGCGCTCGATCAATGATGCCACGGTCGGCCTGGGACAAACGTATGATGCATTGGTGGCGGCGGCGATCAATACCACATCGCCCGACGGCGAAAAAGTGTTATGCGGGCCGCGCGATGATGTGTTCTTTGTCGATCTCGGCGGCGTCTTCGACCTGGGCCAAACGCGCAGTTCGTATGGCACCAGCGTCTCTGATCCGCTCAATGCGCGCGACGCCGTCGCCGGCTACAACGTGCATTGCATCATCATGAATATTCCAATCAACAAACTGCAAAAAGACGGCAAATCCGTGAGCGAAGCCGCCAATATTCTCGACGGCGATTTCGTGATCGGCGTGTGGGCCTCTGCCAGCCGCCAAAAAGTGACGACGCTGCAGCCCACCGGCCCGGGTTCGAAGCCTCTGGGCAGCGGCGAGTGGGTGCAGGTTTCCCGTCTCGGCATGCCGCTGACCAACGAAGCGGTTATTCCGTTGGGTCAAAAAGATTACTGGAATGCGGTGACGCCCTACAGCGTTGATGAACAAAATTTTGCGCAATATTTCTACAACCCGGAGCTGGCATTGTACATGGATGACAGCCAGTTCGGCGGCGCGGTGCCGGCATTGTCGGCTTTGCGTGTGCAAGCGCAATCCTATCCCGCCCTCGGCGTTATTCCCGGTTACAGCACACCCGGTTTTGATTTCCGCAATGGCAAAGACGGCGCGTTTGCCGCGGCCAGCATTCCGGGAATTGATTTCACCGGAACCGCGCTCGCCGTGCCCACCGGTCCGAAGAATGCCGCCGTGCCGTTGCAAACAGCTCTGGTTGCGCCCGGTGAACCGCGACGCGCGGATATTTTTCCGGTGTTCTATTTTGGCGTGCCGAATCTGATCCCTTATCACCTCGCCACCGGCAAAACCGGCGGCCCGCTCAGCGCCGGCAAGCCGTTCATCAACAACTTTCTGCCGATCACCAACGACAACGGCGTATACTATGGCGGCGATATGCTGCGCTTGAACATGGCCGTGCCCATAACCGATCGCAATTCCACGGAATATAACGTGAATGCGCGTTTCGGCTTGTTGCGCGCGGCCGCGCTGGGACTGACGGCAGCGCCGTATAACACCAATGCCAATCTCGAACCGATTCCGCACATGGACGGATTTCCGAACGGCCGGCGTTTGGAAGATGACGTCACCTCCATTGAATTGCAGGCAGTTGGCGGCTTAGTCCTGGCGGCAGTTGGTTTCCCCTTCGATGATGCCGTGCAAGGCAATTATTCTGATCTCGCTTCGGCCAAGCTGTTGGGCGAATTGCTGTACAATGCGGGTCCGACCAAGAATGACCTGGCAATTTCCACCGCCTTTCCGTATCTGCCCAATCCGCATCGCGGCTATGATTATGTGAAAAAACTCGTCAGCGATACGCCCAATTTGGTGCAGGGCCGCGGCATAGGCATCGGCGTGCCGAACGGTTTTATTCTCGAACAGAATTATCCCAACCCCTTCAATCCCGCCACGCAAATTCAGTATCATGTCGCGAAGACGAATAATGTGAGAGTGAAAATTTTCAACTCGCTCGGGCAGGAGGTTGCGACCCTGGTGGACAAAGCGCATCAACCCGGCACGTACACGGTGAGTTGGGATGCCAAGGGCTTTGCGAGTGGAACGTATTACTATCGCCTGGAAGTTGGCAATGAAGTGGTGTCAGCGAAGCGGGCCGTATTAGTGAAATAGTAGCCCGGAGTAGAAAGCCTATTTGTTACCTTACACTTTACACCTTTCACGTTTTGCCAAAGTGTAAAGTGTAAGGTTTAAAGTGAAAATTTAGTTTGATCGAGGCTAGCATGCGTCAGCGCAGTACTTCTCAAAAAGTTCTTATCGTGATAGCCGGTTTTATGGCGGTCTGGTTGGGCGCTTATTTTCTGTATCAAAAACCTCACGCCGAAAAAACGTTGCCGGGTTTGAGGGCGCGTCTCGGCGGAGGCGGCGCTTCGGCGGAATTTTTGAACGCCAAAAAAGCGGCGGAATATTATCAATATGAGATTCGGCGCAACCCCAAGGTGGCGGAGAATTACGTCCAGCTCGCGCACATCTTTTTGCAGGAAGCGCGCGTCACTGGCCGTCATCATGAGTATTTTCCTCAAGCGCAAGAGATGCTCGAGGATGCCTTGCGCTTGCGTCCGAATCATTTTGAAGCCCTGGCCACGAAAGCCGCGATGTTGTTGACGCTGCACCATTTCGAAGAAGCAAAACAACTCGCCGAACAGGCGCAAACGCGCGCGCCTCAAACGGCATTTGTGTACGGCGTGTTGTGTGATGCGTTGCTGGAGTTGGGCGACTACGAAGGCGCGGTCAAGGCGTGCGATGAAATGCTCAGCCTCAAACCGGATTTGCGCGCGTATGCGCGCGCGGCGTATCTGCGTGAGTTGCACGGCGATCGCGAAGGCGCCGTGCATGTCATGCGCATGGCATGCGACGCCGGCGTCTTCGGCCAGGAGAATCGCGCGTGGGCATTATATCAATTGGGCAAGCTGTATTTCAATCTAGGCCGGCCGGACACTGCGGCTTATATTTATCGCGGCATTCTGGAGGAACGCCCCAATTATGCCTATGCCCTGGCAGGGTTGGCGCAAATCAGCAGCGCGCGCGGAAACGCCGAAGAGGCCATCGACCTGTTCAAGCAAGCGTATCGCGTGCTGCCGGATCATGGTTTTCTCGAATCGCTGGCCGGACTTTATCGCAGCAACGGCCAAACCGAAAAAGCCGATGAGATGATCAAACTGGTGCTGGAAAACTTCGCGCAGCATGAAGAGCAGGGCTGGAACATCGATCTCGAGTATGCGCGCTTTTGCGGCGACCACGATCTCAATCTCGATGAAGCCTTGCGCCGCAGCAAGCGCGATCATGCTCGACGCCCGAACAACATTGATGCGCTCAGCGTGCATGGCTGGCTTTTGCACAAAAATGGCAAAACGGCTGAGGCGCTGCCGCTGATGGAGCAGGCGATGCGCCTGCGCACGCCTCGATCCGAAATCTATGCGCGCGCCGGTCTGATGGCGCAGGCTTTGGGACAAAATCAAAAAGCGATCAACTATCTCGAACAAGCGCTGGCGCTCAATGCGCATTTCTCCACGGCGGAGATTCGAGTGGCAGAACAAGCGCTGGCGGAGTTGCGGCGTGGGAACAAAGTCAGTTGAGTGCCGGCGACTCTAAAATCGAGGTGAAGCTTCAGTGAATAATTACACCTCAGTGCGATAATCCGTTTTCATAAACATAAAGTGGCTGATCAAGATGAAGGCGTGACACGCATGAAAACGAAACGCTGTTTTCCAGATGACGTTCTCGCGGCCATACACAAAGCTTTGGTGATCGGCATTCGCGCCGGCAGCAAGCCGCACCGTTTTATCGCGGTTTGGGCGGTGGTGGTCGAAAAGCGCGTTTTTGTGCGCTCGTGGAGCCACAAACCGAACAGTTGGCATCGAGTGTTCCTCGAAGAGCCGCGCGGTGTGATGCAAGTCGGCAATCAAGAGTTCGCCATAAGAACCGTGCAAACGAGAAGCGATCGCCTGAAAGATGCTGTCAATCGCGCCTATCTCGAGAAATACAAGACACCCGGTTCCATCAAGTATGCGCGGGATCTTTGCCGCGCCAAGTCGCGAGCGACAACCACGGAGTTGATCCTGCGCTAGGGTGTCGCCGAATAACTCAAGCCTTCAATATCTTTCCAA
Organism: Cytophagia bacterium CHB2; assembly: GCA_030263535.1. Lineage (NCBI taxonomy): Bacteria > Pseudomonadati > Bacteroidota > Cytophagia > Cytophagia bacterium CHB2. The sequence continues at coordinate 28,142 of SZPB01000052.1, read as the reverse complement.
ATCCAACAATTCGTATCCGGCCTTGCTGCGCTCCATTATTTTTTTATAGAGCGAGCAATAATCATGATTGCGATTGAGATAATAACCCTCCTCGCCGGCTAGCCACACGCCTGACCATAACGGCTCGTCACCATCTTGATAAACGTCGACCTCCGCGAGTCGCATGCCTTGCGCCGCCATTTCCTCCCATTTTTTATGAAACCCCTCGGAGTCGAAATTTTGCCCGAGCGCGTATTTGCCGCTGCCTTCACGGAACACCCCGGCCCAACGCTGCTGGCCGCCCACGGTATAGGTTTCCAAATCGAGGAGATGCAGGCCGTCATTCGACATCTCCTGCCATTTTTGATGAAAACCATCGAAATCAAAATCACGCCACAGGGCATACTTGCCGCCGCCTTCGATGAACACACCCGCCCACTGGCGTTTGCCTGCGTCCTCATAAGTTTCAAGATCGATTAGACGCAAGCTGTCGTTCGACATCTCCTGCCATTTTTGGTGAAACCTGTCGGAATCGAAATTGCGCCACAGCGCATAGCGCCCGCCTTGCTTGTTGAAAATGCCGTCCCAGCGCCGCACGCCGTTCTTCGCAGTAAACGTTTCAAGATCCACGAGCCGGTAACCGGCATTCGATAACTTTTGCCATTCTTCGTTGAAATCGTCATGATCATATCCCTTGCGAATGACTTGATCGCGATTGCCTTTGCGCCAGACGCCGGCGTACTGATAGTCAGATTTATCCTCAGCATTGCAGTTCCACGCATACTCGCCCGGTGAAAGCGCTACGCCCAGCGCCTGAAGAATTTTCTTGCCCAGAATTACCGGGCGCGCCCACTCCGAGTTACACATGACGGCAACACCTAATTTGCTTTTCGGAACTACGACATAGTACGTTGCGGTTTTCGTCTGGCTGCCGGAATGCGCGACGCGGCGATTGCTGCCGTTTTCTTCGATGCCGAATCCGTAGCTGTAATTGGAATCCGCCTGTTTTGTCCACATCAACTCATAAGTCGAGTCGTGCAACATTTGCCGGTTTGCCAGGCCTTTGACGAATCGGGTTACATCGGTGATGGTGGATTTGAAGCCGCCGCCAGGGAGTTTCCAGGTGACATCATCGTCGTCACGGCGCTGAATGTCGCCGTCGTCATCTTTATAATAACCGATCACCTCGGCTGAGCTTGCGCCAAATACGTAATCCGGCTTGAGCGTACTCATACCCAGCGGCTGCGCGATGTAATCATTCACCAACTGCACATAGCCCTTGTTGTATGCCTGCATGCCGGCGTTTTCCACCACCGCGCCCGCGAGGATGAAACCAAATGTGCTGTAGTGATATTTTGCGCCCGGCGTAAACATCAAGGGTGATTCCTTAAAAATATCCACGGCCTTTGCCGCATTCCAGGCTTGATTCTTGGGGTAATTTTTTTCCTTATCCTGCCATTCCGCATAGGCCGAATCCATTTGCGCATAATGGCCAACGCCGCTGCGATTTTGCAATAACTGCGCGACCTTGACGCTCTCATGCGGATAAGCGCCAATGTATGATTTCGCTGAAGCATTCAAATCGAGTTTGCCGTTTTCACGTAATTTCATGGCCACCACCGCTGTCAGCGATTTTGACATGGAAGCCCAACGAAACTCCGTGGAAAGCGTCACCGGTGTGCGCGCCTCCCAATCTTTATAGCCATAACCCTTGAGAAACGCGATTTTGCCGTTTTTGACAATGCCAACCGCTGTTCCGATCATCTCCTGTGCAATCATTTCATCAGTAATGATTTTTTCGATCTGCTGCGCAGTGGCATGGTCGAGCGGTTCTTCAACCGGGCCGCAGGAGTTGGAATTGCCGAGCAGCAAAACGAAGCATAGCAATAAAAGTATGGAAGTGAATTTATGAGATTGCGTCATAACGGCATTCCTCACGGAGAAGTCGGCTTGACAGATTTTTATTTTGAAGAGGCATTCGCGGCTCTTGCGCGCCGAAACCCGCTGATCTCCGCCCCGATTTGATCCTGCACGCGGCGTACGCCGCTGGCGGAACCCAGAAAATGCTGCATCATCATCGCAAACGCAATCTCCTCCCCCTCTGCAGTCGTGGTGTAGCCTGAGAGCGAACTGACCCCGCTCAGGCTCCCGGTCTTCGCACGCAGAATGCCCGCGGCCGCCGTACCTTTCATGCGATTCGCCAACGTGCCGTCTACGCCCGCAATCGGCAATGAGGTGAGAAACTCATTGCGTACGGAGAAATCATTCCACATTGCAATCAGCAGCTTCACGATATCATCGGGGGTGATGAGATTGTAGCGCGACACGCCCGAGCCGTCCGCTAAATTCAACGCGTTGGTGTCGACTTGCGCGCGCGCGAGAAACCGGCGAATCACCGACATGCCCTTTTCGCCCGTGCCCGGCCGGCCGGCGCGCTCGGCCGCCACCACTTTCAACAACAACTCAGCGCTCAAATTATCCGAAATCTTGTTGAGATTGATCAACAACGGCATGAGCGGCGCGCGATGCTCGGCCAGCGTCACAGCTTTTGCGGGACTCAGGCCGCGTTGCACGCTGCCGTTAAATTTGATGCCGTTTTGCAGCAACAATTCACGCAGGATTTGTCCGGTAAAAACTTCCGGCTGCACGACGGTGCGCTCAAACGTGCGCGGCTTCGCATCGAGCGCCAGCGCGCCATCAATTACAAAAACATTCGACCCGCGCCGTTCAACGGAAAGACTTGGCAGCCGCAACGAATCCATCTGCGCTTTGCTTGCCGCCGTCACACTGGTGTTGATGATATCCGTATGCGGCGTGTTCGGAACGATCTGTATCTGCGCGACTTCCCCGACTTTCGCAGCCGGAGAAACGGTAAAGGAAACAATATTATCATTCACCGCCAGCGCGGAAAAGCGCTCGTAATCATCGTCCCACATCCAGCCCGCGCCCCAGCGCACGTCATCAAAATAATAATCGTCGCACAGCAAATTACCGCGAATCTCGCGAATGCCTTTCTGCGCCAGCGTTTGCGCCAGGCCGAACAAATCATTCGTGTTCAAATCCGGATTGCCGCGGCCCACCAGATAAAGATTGCCATGAATGATGCCGTCGCGCAAAGCCGCGGAATCGCAAACCAGGCTGGTGTTGAGTGTGAAGTCTGGACCGAGCAGTTTCAACGCGGCAGCAGAGGTGAGCAGCTTTTGATTCGAGGCGGGATGAAACAGCAAATGCGCATTGCGTTCGTACAGTACCTCGCCGGTTTTCAGGGAGACGATCTTCACACCCGGCGTCGAACGCGCCAGCGCAGAGTCGGCGAGAATGGCGTCAATGCGCCGCCGCAAGGCCGCGACGGCTTTTGTGTCTTTTTCATTCAATCGAGTCCCGCCCGCGCAGCCCAACAGGCTGACCGCAGCCAGCGCGATAATCAAATACCGTTTGATAAACAAACTTATCATTTCACCTCACTCCAAGAATCTCAAGAATTGTCATCAACCACCGGTTCTGTCATCCAGAAGGAATCTGCCATGTCACCTCACTCTGAGAATCTCAAATACTGCCATCAACCACCGGCCCTGTCATCCAGGGATCCTGTGAAGTACTCGCGACAACGCAAGGAACTTGCGAAGTACTCGCGAGCGGGCAGTTGCTTCACCAGAATCTTTCAGAATGACAGTTGCGGTGTGGATGCCAGCGTCAACCTTGCGAAATGCGTTCGATTAAGACAACGCCAAAATCGTCAAGCACCCCAGCGCCGGCGGCGTCAACTCCGTGCGATGAGCCGCCATGAATTCAGCCACCGCAGAAACCCGCACCGCCAGCAATTCGGTAAATTCCTCGGCTTCGCTGGCGTGCTTCACCAATTGTTCGAGTTGCGCCATTGTGCAAGTGATGCGCGTCAAAAAAATGATGTCCGGTTTCAATGTGATGGGATGTTCGATGAGGCCGCTGCAGCATTCGACCTTTACGTCCTCGGGCTTCAGGCCCAACTCGGCCGTGACTTCATCGGCGATGGCAGCAAACAAATCCGGCTTGCCGGCGCGCACATGCAGATTGGGATGCGCATGCCCGCCAATGACGTCCAACATGCCAGGTGCTTCACCCAAATGCAAGCTGCGGCGGATGATGGGCGTATAGCCATCACTGGTGATGACAATCGCGCTGACGCCCAGGCCGCGCGTCGCTGCGGCTTCGCCCATTTCCTGGAGATGAGCATTGTTGTAAAGTTGATCGCGATAACAGGTTCGCGTTAAACTCATCTCCAAGAATTCCGGGCTTGCTGAAAATTTCTCCAGCCGAAAAAGCTCTCCATTGTAGAAATGATTGCCGGAAGTTTCTGCCAACTCCTGCCAAAACGCCTCAGCGCGTTCGGCGTGCGGCGGCGGCAAGACATGAAAATGATCTTGGAAATTGATTCTCACTTGACGGGGCAGCCAACGGCCCTGACAAAGCAGACAAAAAAGAGGTTCAGAATCTTTCATGAAGAAGGCGTGATGGCACTCGCAGATTTATGTTGTTTCGCAGCAGGTGCCTTCGACAGGCTCAGGCACCAGCCAGCAACCAGCCAGCAACCAGCCAGCAACCAACCAGCAACCAACCAGCAACCAACCAGCAACCAACCAGCAACCAACCAGCAACCAACCAGCAACCAACCAGCACCAACCAGCAACCAACCAGCAACCAACCAGCAACCAACCAGCAACCAACCAGCAACCAACCAGCAACCAACCAGCAACCAACCAGCAACCAACCAGCAAACCAGCAACCAGCCGCCAGCAACCGTCATCAAACAAACACCTTGTGTGCCTTTGCCAGCTCGGCCGCAGCGGGCGTCACCTTTGCGCCGGCAGGAACTTTCATTCTTCTTTTTTCCAGAATGGCGCGGCGCACGTCGTTTTCGGTGATCAATTTCGCGGCCGCCTCCACATTCTTCGAATGGCCGGTAATATAGACTTTGTCGCCATTCGTGAGTCCCGCCGCATTGGCCTCGTCAGTGTCCAGGTGAAAATCGAGTACAAAGGAAGGATCGACACGGATCAAAACATTATCAAAAATAACGCCACGATCTTCACTGCCGGCCGGCAGCATTTTGGGCAGCGGCGTAACGATGACGCGGTCACGATCTTTCACGCCGAATTTCTTCGCGTCTGCGGGACTCATGTGAATGTGGCGCTGCGGAATGATGATGCCTTCACTTAACACAACTTCGCCCTTCGGGCCAATCAGCCGCGCGCCTACCGAGCCTTTCAAATCTCCGGAATAACGCACCGGCGGATTGAGGCCGAGGGTGACGGCATCGGTGCGGGAGATTTCCAGTTGCGTTTGGCCGCGCGCCGGGCCAACCACGCGCACGCGCTCGAGCCTGCCTTTCGGGCCGACGACATCAACGGTTTCATTTGCAGCAAACTGACCTTTTTGCGAGATATCGCGCAGCTTTGTGAGCTGATAGCCGGCGCCGAAGAGTCTTTCAACGTCAGCTTGGGCGAGATGAAAGTGGCGATTGGAAACGCCAACGGGAATGGTGAGGGGCATGGTATGATTTTATCGGCTATTGCGAATATCGGCAATGATCTCATCTGCCGTACGGTCATCCTGCCAAACTCCTGCGAATTGATCACACAGTTTTTGGCCATTCGGGAGCTTGGGAAGGCGGCACAGCAAAAAGTCGCCGAAATCCAGTAACTCGTGTGCCTTGCTCTCTGGCAGAACACGAAGCAGTACGTTGTTGCGTTAATTTGTATGAGTATTTTGATTTGTCATTCCGTCGGAATCTTGTGAAGTATTCGGCGCTGTGCTTAATACTTCACAAGATTCGTCTGAATGACAACTCGAAATGATACTTTTTCAGATTGAGGTAACAGTACACAAGAGTGCTTAATCTCCTGCCCACGGCTTCAGCAGCTATTATTGATTTTGTTTCTTCAATAGCGTGCTTCTATTTTCAAACGACGGCAAAACCTAGCCGTCTTGAGTTTAAAATTTTCCTAATTTGACACAAGAAGTTGAAAAGCGCAAGGGGAAATCCTCATCACAGTATCCTCACTCAAACGTCCACAGCTCCGGAATGCTGCTGAACGCAATGCGCGTGGGTGCGGCGTGTTTGGAGGCGTGAATACCGCCGAAGTAGACGACGTCGTTGCCGTATTTGGCGTTAATGGCATCCATCGCCTGCGCAAGCTTGCTGCGCTTGGGATCTTCGAACAGCGAGAGATTGTGCAGCTCGTTCGGCACAAGATCGAGCAAGGTCACGCCCACCGCCACGGGATTTCCTTGCGGCCGTTGTTGCCATACCTGCGCCAAGGCTTCGAGCATCGTCAAGGTATCCTGGCATTCGACCATGCTGATTTGTTCCGACCACCCTTCTTCCCAACTGAAGCGGATATTCACCGCCAACACACCCGCCCAATAATTCATGTGCCGCAAACGCGCCGCGGCTTTGTGCACGAGTTTTTTCGCCACGGCATATGCGCCCTCGTCGTTGCGCAATTCCGGCGGCAACACATGCGAATGCCCGACCGTGCGGCGCTGCGTCGCGATCTCCGGCAAATCATCGCCGCGCAGCCAGTGCCAAAAGCGCTCGCCGATAATGCCGCCCCAAATTTTGCCCATCTCGATTTTAGAAAGCGCGCAAAGCTGCTTGACAGTATAAACGCCGTGTTTGAGCAAACGCTTGTTCATGCGTGCGCCGATACCCGGCAAATCCTGCAATTGCAAAGGATGAAGAATCCCGGGCAAATCTTCGGCGCGAATCACCACGAGGCCGTCGGGCTTCTGCAAATCCGTGGCGACTTTCGCCAAAAAGCGGTTGGGCGCAAGGCCGACGGAGCAGCGCAGCGTGCTGCCAACTTTCTCGCGCAGCGCTTGCTTGATTTTCCGGCCAAAGGCCAGTGCCTTCTCAAGCTCGCGCTCTCTTCCAATCAACCGGCAAGCCATCTCGTCAATCGACAACACCGCAGCCACCGGCAGGCAGGATTCCACCGCCTGTACGATTTTATGATGGTATTCGACATAAACGCGATGCCGCGCTTCGACCAACTGAATTTGTGGGCAAAGCTTTTTGGCGTCGCGCACGATGGTGCCGGTTTTAACGCCGAAGCCTTTGGCTTCATAACTCGCGGCGATGCAACACGTGCTGTCCGTCATCACCGGCACCACGCCCACCGGTTTGCCGCGCAGCTCGGGCCGCAGCTCTTGCTCGATGGAGGCAAAATACGCATTCAAATCGAGAAAGAGCCAGCGCAACGGAAGATTGTTCTCGGAAATTGGCATGACGCCACAAAATAATCATTACGATATAAATAAAAAAGCCTGCAATTCAAATTGCAGGCTTAGGCACAACTCACACAATGGGAAAGGAAACAGCAAGTGTATATGTAAAAACAGCTTCTATTTTTGTGCTAACATGGCGCGATTCATCATCAACGGCTCCAGCTTCATCTTCAATTGATTCGACAAGTCCGTCACCATCTGCAACACACTCTCGCCGGAAACTTTTTCCGCCAGCAGCAATTCGCCGGAGTGTGTTTCGAATACCTGCACGTCGAAGCGCAGGGTGTTGCCGTCGCGCACGATGCTGCCGCAGAGCATCAGATCGGAGGCGGTATGTTGCGCCACCGCGCGCGCGAATTGCAGATTCATGCCGGCAGGCTTGCCGCCCGCGGTTTGCATGGCGTCTTCAAGTTCAGCGCGGCCCAACACCTGCAAACCGTTCACACCCTGCATATCAGTAATGAGCATGTCCGTCAAGCCGGCGGCGAGCCAGGCATCGCGTTCATCTGCCGTGCGATTATCAAAATAAGTCACCAGCAGTGAGGTTTGAGCCGATGCTTCCGTGGAATTGGTTCTGCGTTGCAGCGTATCCGGCACGATTTGTTGAATCGAAGCGAGCGAGGCGGAGGATAAGCCGCGTTGCGAGGTGCCAGGCTGAAAGAACAGCGCCGGCAGCAAAATGCCGAGGGTTACTAACGGCAACGCGCGGCGTAAATTTGGGCGGGAAGTAATCGGCTTGAAAAAGTGGCGGAAATTTTTGGGCTGCCCGTTCAGCGCCGGCGGATGCGCAAGCGCGCCGTTCGTGGATTCCCCCACGAGATAGGGCTCAAAGACCTGGGTTTCGCTCACCTGCAATTTTTCATGGCGGCTGGGCGCAATTTCGATGGCGGCATGCCCGAGCGGCTTTATCAAAACTTTGAAGACTTCAACCTTCTGGCAGATGTTTTTCAATTCTTGCGGGCCGAAGTTGACCGCAACGATGGTGAGCTTGGTTTTGACCATTTCATAAACTTCGCGGGTGATGCAAATGCCGCTGGGTTCGGCCAAGGTTTGCAGGCGCGCCGCGATGTTGACCTCGTCGCCGAACAAATCGCCGTCCACGATGCGGACTTCGCCGAGGTTGATGCCCATGCGCACGTGAATCTGATCCGACTCGGGCTTGTCGAAGTTGTAGCGCGTGAAGCGTTCCTGTGCTTCGATGGCGCATTGCACGGCTTCCACCGCGCTGTCGAAATCCATTAAATAACCGTCGCCGGTGCTCTTCACGATGCGGCCGCGATGCTTGCGCACGAGAAAACGCATGATGCGATTGTGGTCGCGCAGGAGTTTGAGCGTGAAGCGTTCGTTTTCGCCCATACGCCGGCTGAAACCCTTGATGTCGGTGAACATGATCGCCGATAGCTTGCAGGAATTGTTTTTGAATCCCGACATCTCGGAAACGGGTTGAGAGTTGTTATTCGAGTCCATGAATTCTCTCTCTATGACTTGGCAGAATTAGTTGCGATGGATTGGCTCACAGCGCTCGGGCGGGTGGAGGGACACCGGCTTTCAAACTTGGGCGCGGTCGCGCAATCCCTACTCACGTACCGCCCGGTCAATTTGCAAGGCCTGTGCCAGGGCAATGTGCCAATATAATCAAAAGCTTAGAACACCGATTATTTGTTCAAATTTGTCTGATTTTGAGACGCCCGAACTGCTTGATACAGCTTCCAAAATTTTGATTTGACTTTTGCCAATAAGCATGACAAATTGAGCAGACGCAAAACCGCACGTAATTTTCTCTCGAAATTTCTCTCGCGCTTTGCGCGAGGCCGGCGAGATGGAAAAACACTAGATTGAAAGGCCGTTGCGGGATGAAAATAATTGTCTTCTGTTTGTTCATCGGTTGCGTGGTTTCGAGCGTTTATGCGCAAAAAACCGGAACCATTGCTGTGGCCGCTGCCTCGGATTTGGTTTATTGCCTGGAAGAATTGAACGCCGAATTTCAAAAAACTCACCCGCACGCCGTTCTGAAAGTCTCCTTTGGATCTTCCGGAAATTTCTTTGCCCAAATTCAACACGGCGCGCCCTTCGACGTTTTTTTGTCCGCCGACATGAAATATCCGCGCGAATTGATCAAGGCCGGGCTGGCGGATTCGAGTAGCTTGACGATGTACGCCGTTGGGCGCATCGTTTTGTGGACGATTAAAACCGATATTGACGTGGCGGCGGGGTTGCAAATCGCGCGTGAGGCACAGATCAAAAAACTGGCGCTTGCCAATCCCGAGCACGCGCCATATGGCCGAGCCGCCAAAGCCGCGCTGGAACATTATAACCTGTGGGAAACTGTCCAGAAAAAAATCGTGCAGGGAGAGAATATCGCGCAAACCGCGCAATTCGTGCAAACCGGCAACGCTGACGCCGGCATTGTGGCGTTGGCGCTGGTGCTGTCGCCCAAATTGTCACGCCTTGGCAGTTTTTTTGAAATCCCCGAAACCAGCCACCCTCGTCTGGAGCAAGGCGCGGTGTTGACGAATATTGGGAAGGAAAATCCCCTCGCTAAAACTTATCTCGACTTTCTGCGCTCCGCACCGGCGCGCGCCATCTTCAATCGCTACGGCTTTCGCCTGCCGGAGTAAGGGGAGGCTTGCTTGCAGATTTTAAGCGGCTTATCGCCGGAATTGTGGCAAGCCTTGTGGCTGACGTTGCGCCTGGCATTTGTTGTCATGATTTTGCTGCTGCTGGTGGGCACGCCGCTGGCCTATGGCTTGAGCCGCAGCAAACGGCGCAGCGCAATGATCCTGGAAACGCTGGTCAGCCTGCCGATCGTGTTGCCGCCGACCGTCATCGGTTTTTATTTGTTGATCTTGTTTTCACCGCAACGGCCGTTCGGCGAGTTTTGGGTGAAGCTGACCGGGCAAACGTTGACGTTCAGTTTCGAGGGCTTGGTCATCGGCTCTGTGATTTACAGCTTGCCCTATGCCGTACAGCCGATTTTAAGCGCCTTCAAAGCCGTGCCGCCGGAATTGCTGGAGGTTTCACTCACACAAGGCGCAACACGCTGGCAGGCGTTCCGGCATGTCATGCTGCCGCTCGCACAGCGCGGCATTGGCGTCGGCGCGATTTTAGGATTCGCGCACACGCTCGGCGAGTTCGGCGTGGTGGTGATGCTCGGCGGCAACATTCCCGGCAAAACCAAAGTCGCCTCCATCGCGCTTTATGATGAAGTGCAAAAACTCAACTATGATACGGCGCACACCTATGCTCTGCTTTTGCTGGTGATAGCGTTTGTGATGTTGCTGGCAATAACGATGATTCAAAGAAAAATCGAGCATAACGCCTGAAAAAGCCGCGCCAACCTCAAAATCTTGCAGATGAGATTATTCCGTTTGCTGGATCAGCATTTGATTTCTGAAGTGCTTTACACCCTACACCAAATCAAGGAGGTTCTTATGCGTCGTTTCACCCTCATGATTTTTGCCCTGCTGAGTTTGTGCGCCGCCGGCTTTGCGCAAACCACAAACAAGAAGTTGACCGGGCAAAGTTTTGCCGGCGAAATCACCGTTAATGCCGCGCCGCAAGCGGTGTGGGCGGTGTTGACGGATTTGCCCAAGCTCAGCAGTGTGATGAATTTCGGCTATCAAGGCCCGGCAAAAGCGCTGGCCAAACCCGGCGACAGCGTGCAGTTGAAAGTCTGGGGCGATACCGGCACGTTCATCTTGATCTATGTCAAGCCGAACAGCGAGCTGCGCTTCGTGTGGGAGCCGGATAATGCCACCTACATTTGCCAGCAGCGCTGGCGCGTAACTCCCGCAGGCAGCGGCGCCAAAGTTTCCATCGAAGAGCGCTACACCGAGTCCGGCCCGCAAACCGACGCTGATATTGCCGCGCAAGTAAAGGCCTATAACGAAGCCCTGGCGCGCTTGAAAGCGAAGTGTGAGGGGAAATAAAATTTTGAGGGTACAGCGATAAGCATTTATTGGGTTTCGCGGCCAATCGTTTTTACAGCATTTTTTCAATTGCGCGCACAGGCATTGTAGCCTTTCTTTCGGGGTACTGCTGCAAACGTGAATTCATTGGCTTCAACAATTGTTCACGGACGGCAAAGGCTACGAACCTGTTTATCCAATTGAAAAGTGCTAAAATATTTTATGGTTATTGAGCTTCAAGGCCTTCCAGGTTGGAGAGAAACGCGCGGGGAGTAAGGATTTCAATACCTTGATATTCTTTCAAATCGAGGAGATGGTGATCGCCGTAAACAAGATAGCCACTATTCGTGTCAACCGCAGCAGCCAAAACATGGTTGTCCTTGGGATCATCGTGAACGACATTGAGGAGGATTTTTCCTAAGGCAATCTCGGCAAAATTACGCAAAACCCCAAGATGATTTTGTATGTCAGATTCGCGGATGGGATATTTATCAATAATATTTTGTGTCGAGCAGCGCTTTCACATGTTGCCATCCTGACTGCGGGTTTCTCGAATAGCCTGCTCGACATCTGACTCAACCTCCTCGTCGGTGTAGTGCATGTCATGCGAGGAAAGTTTGTCAAAATATTTGAAGGCCTTTTCCCGTTCCGCGAACCACAGATCATAGAAATCAATTGGAATCATAGCCATGACTCTTTTGCCGCCATGAACAACGACTAATTGATCGCGATGATCCTGAATCTCACGCACTGCTGATTCAAGATTCAGAGCTACTTTTTCTAAAGCTATTTCTCGCACCATTTTTGACCTTGCCGGCAAAGTAGATTAACGTTGTTTCTGTTTTGACTTGGCAGCAGACAGTCCCAATGTTTTTTTCTGGCCACGCAGGCAACTTAGCTCACTTTCTAATAAGAGTCAAGTTTTGGCTATCTCGTCTTTGCCATGCCCACACACATTCTAAACTGGATCGGCTTCGCGCTTTATTGCATCATCGTTGTCGTCGTCGGGGTTATTAGTTTTCGCAAAGCCGCGCAACGCGGCAAGCGCGATAGCGCCCAAGAATTCTGGACCGCCGGGCAACGGCTCTCGGGCTGGGCTTCGGGGTTGTCCATTTCCGCAAGCATGATGTCGATCAGTTGGTCATGCGTGTACGGCGTACAGCTTTTTTACTGGTATGGCCTGGGCGCGCTGTGGCTGCTGGCGATCCCCTGGCTGCTGGCGATGCTGGGCTTTTTCATCCTCATACCGCGCCTGCGCCGCATGCAGGCTTTTTCACAGCCGGAAATGGTGGGACGGCGTTTCGGCGTGCGCGCGCGGCAATTGCTCGCGGCGCCGCTGGCATTCGTCTATCTCATCTGGTGCGGCGCCGAAATTCATGCCGCAGCAAACATCACGGCGCCGTTGCTGCAAACCTCGCCGTATCTCATGATGTTCTTCATGGCGCTGGTGGTGGCGGCCTATTCCGCGCTTGGCGGTTTCGAAGCCGATGTCGTCACCGATCAAATTCAATTCGCGCTGGTGGCTTTTTTTATTGCGATGATTGCCTCGCTCGGCTTGCACGCGGTTTTGCAACAAACGAGTTTTGCCTCATTTCTCGCTCACCTTCCCACGCCTCCCAAAACCTTGACTCCGGCAACGTCTTTGTGGACGGCGGGCCCGTTTTTGATTATGATGACATTCATCGCGTATTTACCGGGCTGGCTCGTGACCACCGATGTTTGGATTCGTCTGCAGGCAGCAGCTTCGGTCGCGGAGGCGCGCAAAGGCGTGGCGATTGCGGCGATGAATTCATTCGTGTTTGTCACGCTCGGGCCGCTCCTCATCGGCATGACGGCATTGTATCTTTACCCGCCGGTGGGCAATGAAATTCCTGCCCGTTTGGCGGACGGCGCTGCGATTTTCGCCGTGATGATGCAGGATTTCGCGCCGGCTGTTTTGAGCGTGATCTTGGTGGTGGGCTTGTCTGCCGCGTCAATGTCCACAATCGACACCACCGGCAATGTGATGGCGCTCTCCCTTTCATATGATATTCTGGAACAATCGCCGGGCGCCGCGCGCTTATCCGAAAACTTCCGCAAAAAATTGCCGCGCTATATCTCCGTGCTTGCCATCGCGTTGGCATTCGTGTATGCGCTGTTCATCGAATCGTTGTGGGATATCTTTTATCTTTCCTCCGGCATCCTGACGACCACGATTTTTATTCCAATGGTCTCGCTTTTTCTTCCGCGGGTACAGCCGCGCCAGGTGCATGCGGCGATTCTCACCGGTTTTCTCGGCACGTTGCTATTCTATTTTCTCGAAACGCGCGGACCGCTGCGCGCCCTGCAACCCGCCTGGCTGGCGCGCACGGAATTGGGCTATATTCTCTGGGGCCTGCTGGCAGCGGCGATCGCTTTTGTGTTGCCCCAACTCATTCCCCCAAAAGCAAGAACGAAACGCCATCGTGTTTAATTTCTCAAAGAGAGAACAAACTCCTAAAAGTGTTTCGCCCACAAAAAGGAAATCCCACTGAAAAGGCCTTTGCTTTTTTGACAGAAGCATACCGAGCGAACAGAAAAAATCTCCGTTTTCTCCATTCGCTCTTGTTCTCGCCTTTTATCGAACTCGTGCCGTCCCAAGGGCTGTGCTATGCGCTTTTTGCGTTTTTTCGCATCAGCACGTAATACAGCGCCATCGCCAAAAACAATCCCACGAACCACGAATACGTGTAGAGCTGATCGAAAAACGCCGGGAAAACCTGCGCTTTCGTTGCGGCATTGATGAAACCGGGGACGTTGGGCAGAATTGCCAGGCCGAGCGCGAGCACGGCCTTCCAGTTGACGCCGTTTTGATAGGAGTACTCGCCCCTGCGGCTGTAGAGATCTTCCACCTTTAAGCGACCGCGACGAATGATGAAATAATCACAAATCATAATGCCGCCAATGGGGCCCAGCAGCGCGCTATATCCGATCAGCCAAACAAAAATATAATTGCCCAAATTGCTCAACAAATGCCACGGCATGATGAAGATTCCGATCACCGCGGTGATCAAGCCGCCGGTTTTGAAGGAAATCAACGTTGGTCGCAGATTGGAAAAATCATTGGCAGGCGAGACCACATTGGCTGCGATGTTGGTCGTCAAGGTTGCAATCGTAATCGAAAATAAAGAAAGTATTACAGTGATGGGCGCATCGAATTTCGACAACAATTGCACGGGATCCCAAATCGCCTGGCCGTAAATGATGACGGTCGCGCACGTGACCGCAATACCGATAAAAGAATAAAGCCCCATGGTCGTGGGCAAGCCGATGGCCTGCCCGAGCATTTGATCGCGTTGACTGCGGCTGAAGCGGGTAAAATCGGGGATGTTGAGCGAGAGCGTGGCCCAAAAGCCGATCATGCCGGTTAGCGAGGGAAAGAAGATTTTCCAAAACGAAACATTCTCCGCGCCGGCAGCAGATTTGACTTTGGCGATGGTTTCTGCGGAAAGAATATTGCTCAGGCCGCCGGCGTTACTCATTGCCCAATACAGCAGGCCCAAACCAATCGCCAGCAAAAACGGCGCGGACAATGTCTCCAGCCAGCGAATGGATTCCGTGCCGGCGAGAATGATGGCAACATTGATCGCCCAGAAAATCATGAAACACCCGAATTGCGGCAATGAGATGCCGAGCCAGGAAATGATCGTGTCATCAACGCCGGGGCGCAAGCCGAATAACACGCCCAGCAGCGCATAAATCGCGCTGCCGCCAATCCACGTTTGAATACCGAACCAACCGCACGCTACGATGGCGCGCATCAATGCCGCAATGTTGGAGCCGATGGTGCCGAACGAAGCGCGCAGCAGCACCGGAAACGGAATGCCGTATTTCGTGCCGGCATGCGCGTTGAGCATCATGGGCACGAGCACGATGAGATTCCCCAGGATAATCGTAAACAACGCCTGCCCCCAGCTCATGCCGCTATCGATTAAGCCCGCAGCAACCATATACGTTGGGATGCACACGGCCATGCCCACCCATAATGCCGCGATGTTCCACATCGACCAGGTTCGTTGCGCCAGCGTTGTCGGCGCCAGATCTTCGTTGTAAAGATCGGAGCCCACCATATCCGCACGGGTCGCAGAGATTTGTTGCAGATCGAGATCGTTTTTCACAAAGCCTCCCTCGGGGAATTTTTAGAATTAACCGCTAAATTAATTTCCGCAAGACACCGCTAGAGCCAGGCAAGATGACACCACGAACGAATTTGAAGGCGTTCACGACTCGCTGAAGATGACAAATTCCAAAAATTGATCTAATGATTCAACTGCTGACGGTGAAGATTCGAATTTGCTGCCGCACGAAGATTTTCATCATGTTGTCCCAGATAATCTTGTCTTCTCAAAATCACCGAACAATTACAAATTGACAATGGCTGCGAATAAACAGAAAATCGTGCAACAAGTCAAAGAAAAATTACTGAGGCAACGGGGGGGCGAATGTGAAGAGTTTTGAAAATAAGTGTAGTAGAAAAGCCAGCAGAATTTAGACCTATTTCACAACGAGTACACAATTCCCGCGACTTTGCTATGCAACATCAGCAAGCCGGCCCTACGCATGACTGGCTTGGATTTTTTGAAATTTCATGTCATAAGGCCCCGGCATATAACATTCATTATTTCGTGAAGCCAGCCACTGGTTTACCATACGTGCCTAGACTTTTTTGCAGCCGGAGCATAGAAATTGATTCGTTTACAGAAAAAGAGGTCCGGTGTAAAATTTTCTCTATTGCATTTTTGTCGCCAGTTCCCCGGAATAGTGACGCCTCTCGGCAATTGCTTGTATCACATTTTGCCATTGGGCCTCCTTCTGACAACAATCCAAAAACGAGTTAAATGGGTTCAATGATCCCGGCTGCGAGGTAAAAGGCTGGTTTTCCCGGGTCTGCTCATCGCTTGAAATTTTTTGATAGATGGCATTGGCGAGCGCAAGCAGAAACAGGATATTATAATTCATATCATCCTCCTGCTGCAACGCCACCTGATATCTCATGGCTACGTTATCCAACATCTGAACCTGCCTGGCCAAATCCCCTTGCATCGCAATCAGTGCTTCCGCTTTCATGGGCTGCAAGTTTTCACCGATGTCCGGAATATTCAAGCCTTGCGATAAGACGTTTTCCAGGAGATTAGACTGCAGTATTTGGTGCGTCAACGCGACTTCATGGGCGATATAGTGGCAAGCATAAGCCAGATCCTGGCGGATTTCATTGTAGTGCGCATGCTTTGGGGCCAGGCTGTCGGCGATGATAAGCTCTTTCATGGCCGAGAGCGGGTCACCACTCCCAATCAGCACCTCGCCGAGCGTGCTGCGGTAAATTGCCTGATCCTTGGCCAGTTTTCTTCCGGCCAGAATTACAGCGCGGCGGGCATAGTCTGCGGCTTGCGCTCCGATTCCCGCATGAACCGAATCAGGAGGCATCAACATCGCATCCGAAGCAAGGTCCCCTCCGTGATTGTTCTGAGATTTCCTGGAATTGACAAACCAGTCCCAGTAGGTATAGGCATAATTGTTCATCGCCTCTAAATTGGTGCGATCGAGATCAATGGCCGCTTGATACTCTTGCAGAGCCAGAATATAATACAGCTTGGCCGCCCGGTGATCAGCTTCAAAATCGGAGGCCGCCTGCCGTGCTTCTTGGCCATATTCTTGTGCCAGGTAATAATGCGCATTGGTGTTGTTATTCAGTTTTTCCATCGCGGCCGTTTCGCCCAGCGCAAAAGCCGTGCTGGCGGCGTAACACTGAATGACCGGGTCGTTCGACAGCATGGACAACGCGCGATTGAAGTAGCCCAGGGCGGCGCGGCTATACGGGCTTTTCATGATCGAGCGCTCGGAGATTTTCCCCTGCTCCAGAGCTGAATCGAGGACAAGCGTATTGTCGGAGCAATGCCAGCATTCTGTCTCTTTGCTTTCATACGTGCGATGGCTGCTGTTCAAGGCAATACCGATCACGCTTAGAACCGAAGCCGTAGCCTCCTTGATGGGCACGGGGCGCCGCTCAAAATCAACCGCCAGTTTTTCATAGAGCCGCTCGGCCCGCTTGCAATAAAAATAGGCGAGCGTGTAGAGGGCCTGCGTGGAATCCGGAGGCCAGAGGCGATGCCCCGAGACCAGCGCGTGCAAACCCAGGCCATAGCAGGCCGAGGCGCGATCGGATAAAGTGGCGGGCGTGCTGGGCATCAGGATGATTTGCTGCCACAACTGGCGCGGCTCAATGCTGCGGCGATCCGGCTGGGAAGAGTTGTCGGCAACACCGGCGGCTGAGGAAGGATAATAAGAGTCAACATTGAACAGCGTATACGCCAAAGCGTTTTTTCCGGCAATGAAATCGGGATCGAGGCTCACGCAGGCACGAAAAGCATCGACCGCGGCGACCGGCTGGCCGTCGACTCTCAATGCCAGGCCAAGCCGATAGTGCGCCAGCGTAAACTTGGGATCGTGCTGCACCGCATTTTTGAGCTCCTGAATCGCAGCGGAAAGCGAATCATAGCATCCCAATTCGAATTTTTTCATGTTCTCCAAGCCGCGCTGAAAGGCTTGAAAGGCCTCCCATGATTTCGTCATTCCTATGGAACTCAGGGATGGGTCGTTACTTAAAATTTTAAAAGCAAGCTCGTTGGCCAGGCAGGCGATCGTGTCCACGTCGGAGCTTTCAGCGGCGCCTGCCGGGGTTGCGCCTGGAAAATCCACTTTCCAATTTTCGCCATGCGTAGAGTTGGCCAACAGCGTGTAACCGTCCGGCTCTTTGTACAACCTTCCTTCAACGATGCGCACGCCCAGCAAGGACCGCATGGGGCTTTGAATCGGCGCAACCAATAAGCCGACCGGAATCGTAATCGGGCCAAGAGACAAATCCGTTTCGGCCAGCGCCACTTCTAAATTATTCACGTTACTGCCGCCGGGAATGAACTTGAGTTTTTCGCCGCCGGCATTCTTCCCGTTGGACAAATCCAAAGGAATGATGACATCGGTTTGCAACTCCTGGCTTTGCAGGCTGAGAGTGCCGCATACGCGCTCGGAGATGGTGAGGCCGAACGTGTCCTGCTCTTTCAGCCGCGGCTCACTGAAAGGCTGAATCAGTGTGCGGCCGGCATTGGGGATTTCATTCAGCGCGATCAAGAGGGCAAGGCACGCGAGCGCCTTCAAGATCACCCCGGTGGCGCTGCCGCTGAAGAAGCTTTTGATCCAATTCCCCAGCGCCGAGACAACGAAAACAATCGCTTTCCAGATTGCCGGCAGCCCCGTTCGTATCACCAAATCATCGGACAGTGGTCTGCCTTTGCGCAGGTAAGAATAGAAACAATACAAGACACCGTCCGTAACGAGCTCGATCAGAAAAATCCAGGCAATGAAGAATGAAATGAGCGCAAGCCCGGCGGGAACGTTCGCAACATCGTAAAAAATGCCGCTCAGACTGGCCGCAATCACGGCGATGGTGAGCAGCAGCAAAATTTGTCGGGGCGCGGGCTTGATGCGCTCAATCCACTCCTGCGAGTGATTTTTGATGAGGTGAAACAGCCGGTAAGCTAGCCCCATGAAAACGGCGCAAACCGGCAGAAGCAGCCAGGGCGAGAGCGAAAGCAATGCTTTGGCGAGGCCGGGGCCAAAACCCGGGGTATCGCCCGCCGGGGCGTTGAGAAATTGTTTAGCGCCGTAAAAGCCGATCATGCCCCAGACCGCAAACAAAACCAATTTCAGCCAGACCCATCGCCGGGGCAAAGTGACGCCCCAAAACTCCAGCACGTGCAAGCCGGCAAGGCCGGCGCTGATGACGAGCGAAAACAGGAAAATGGCTTCCCACAAATTCCGCATCCCAACCGTATCCAACAGCGGCGGTTGCAGCAGCGCCCACACGCTCAAGATCACGGCCGCCAGCGAAGCCAGCCAGGCGCGCATCAGCCGGTGGCGCAGATGCAGCAGCGTCAAGCCGCTCTCCAGCAAGCCGATCGTCATCCAAATCAGCAAAAGCGGGTGCAATAGCGTGTAGGAATACACGTGCAGTGGCTCAAGGTCATCCCGATTGAGAACCTGCAAGCTGTTGGCCGCAAGCGCGCCCGTGAGAATTGCCAGACTCAACAACCAGGGCAAGCGCAAAGGCCGTTTCGCGGCGCCGCGTGCGACAGCCCAACCCAAGCCGATCATCAGCGGAAAGCCGACGAGTAAAGCCAACAACCCCACGCGCGCGGGCAAGCCCTGCACCATCAATAGACTAAATTCCGGACTGAACACCAGAACACCGGAGAAATATAGTGTATGCCCGATCAGGCCGAGGAGTGCAATTCCAATCGTCAGAAGGCCAAACAATCGGAGGTGTGAGGAAAGTCCGATTTGGATTAAAATCGAAATGCCCTGTACGAATAAAACAATGATTGCTGATATTGAAAGAATAGCTTCCATGGCCCCTCCCTAATTATTGGAATTGGCGCCTTATTGAAGTGATTATGACGGAAAGCACCGTCAGCATGCCTATCAGTATAGCACTTTAGAATCTGTACAACATGAAGACACACTGTGAGGAAAAAATCTCACAAATCTGTGCATGCGAATGAGGAGGAACGGGAGGGATAATAAGAAGCCCGCCGCTAATACTACTGCCTAAACCCCAGCGCTTAATAAAAGATTCTTAATAGCTTGTATCAGCTTAATCACGGCATCTTGAACTCATGCTGGGCTTCGCGCACCACCAGCACCGAACACGGCGCTTTCTGCACCACACGCTCGGTGGTGCTGCCCAGCAGCATTTCCGCGAGCCGGCTTTGGCCGTGACTGGAGATGACGATCAAATCAGCCTTCAATTCTTTTGCCGTGCGGATAATCTCGACAAATGGCTTGCCGTCGCGCACGATGAATTGCGGCCGCAGTTTTTTCAGCGCCGCCGGGCGCATGTGTTTCACCAGTTTGGCTTGCGCTGCCGCGATCTGCTTTTGGCTTTCTGCCCTTATACTTTCCACGTTCACCCGCGCCATAACCAACTCTTCATCCGACAGCAACAAATCCGGCAGAACCGTCAACACCACGAGCTTCGCATGATTCGCTTCCGCCAGTTTCGCCGCATAATCAACCGCGCGCTTGGCGCTGTCGGAAAAATCTGTACACACAAGGATTTTCTTCAACTTCATATCTAGCCGTCCTTTCGCCACCGATAAAAATTCGTCAACCACCACAACTTGTGCAACTCCCTCAGCGATTCTCCGCCATCTGTTTCAGCTCGCGGCTGCGCTGATAGAATTCCTGCAAGTTCATCTCCTTCAAAAAAACCAAACCGCGCGTCGCGCGAATCATCGCGCTTTCATGCTCGTGAAACCACTTGCGTCCCAGGCAAATCTTGATGCGCTGATATTGCTCGGCTTGAATCTTTTGCGCCAATTCCGAAAACGGGCCGTCGTGTTCATAGCTGGGGAAGGAGGCGTCCTTTTGTGAGATGAAGGTGTTCATGAACGCATTTTGCATGATGGAAAACATGTTGAGCGACACCGGCACGTAAATATTCGCCTCGCTCGGATGAAAACGGAACCACACATTGCGATAACCCCAGACCGTGATATCCCCGCGCCCGGCTTGCTTTTCATAGCGCCGCAAGGCTTCCGTAATCGCTTGCAGGACTTTGTAATGCGTATCCGGGCCGCTGGCTTCGGGATCGAGCGCCACCGTCACGATGTCGGGCCGCACGTCTTCGAGCGCGTTCAACACCGGCACAACATCACGCTCGACCGTCGGCTCCTGCGTGAAAATATCGCCGGTATAAAATCCCAGGCGGAGGTGCAGCACATTCGAGCGATCCCAGCCGAAATACCCCCACAAACATTCCGCCTCCCACTCGCGGCACATGCCCTTGAGGCGTTGAATTTTCTCTTCGTCTTTTTTGCCGGGATATTGTTTGTCGAAATAATCCTCAAGAACATTCAAACGCTTTTGCACTTGCGGGAATTCGTGCTCGCCATAGAGTTCAATGAGATTGCGCAGAAAACGGCGCGCCGTGCCTTCATCTTTCACGCGATTGCGTTTGGCCGCCACCCCGTCGAGATATTGCCAGACATCGCGATTGCGGCCCAAATCATTTGCCGGCGCGAAATAGCCCTCTTGCTGCAACGCCGCAAACTCAGGGCTGTAGAGAAATCCGCGCAAGCGGCTGATTTGCTGCTTCATATACTGATTCGTCACCGCGGTGAAGCCGCTGGTCAGGCACGCAAAAAAATGCGTATTGCTCGCATCGCGCACGTGCCGCACGATATAGGGCAAATAGCCGAGCATCAAATCATCGTGATGCGGCTCTGTGTGAAAAAAACGCGTCCGGTTCAATGTTTTTGCGCCTTTTTCAATTTTAGCCACCAGGCTGTTATGCACCATATTCGTGAGGTATTGTGGCTCCTGCCGACGTTTCGCCAAAATCGCATGCGCCGTGCGGTCGCTCAGAAAATCATCCTCCGTAAGTTCCACCACGCGCTTATTCAGCCGCACGGCGAGATCGACGATGACGCGTTCGACTTCCTGATCGTCAACTGCCTCCGCATTCAACAGCAAAACATGCTGGCGTTCGTGAAGCTGTTTGGCTGCACCCATGGTGATATAGAATCGGGCATTGGGCAGGATTTGCAAAGCGCTGGCGGGATACAAAATATCCTTGTTGCTCTGCACGGCGCTGGCGACGATGTCGGCCTTGGCCTCGCCCGCGGCGATGATGAGGGCGGCGCAGTCCGGATTGTAGGTGATGGTTCCCAATCCGATGGTGATAACCAGACGCTTGCGCGAAACTTCAATACCGCCGAGATCGGTCGCGGCGGCGGCTTGCGTTTCGTAATTCGTCGGCGTCAGGCGCGTTGTGCTGTAATGATCCGAGCCGCGCACATTGAAACCGATGTGGCCGTCCGGGCCGATGCCGCCGAGAAAAAAACCGATGCCGCCCAACCGGCGAATCGTATCTTCATATTCCTGGCACCATTGATCGATTTTCTGCAGCACGCGTTGTTGCTGGCGTTCCGCCGCATTTTTGCCCTGTTTATAGCGGAGCTCGAGATTCACCTCGTCGTCCGGCCAAATGGTGCTCAAGGTTTCATGCGGGGCCAGCCCGATCTTTGAGCAATCGATCAGCAAGGCTTTTTGCGGATCGAGTCCAAAGCCTTGCAAATAAAATTTATTGACATAGTAAAAAAAGCTGTTGTGTTGCGCGGGATTGATGGGGTAGAATTCGTCGATTTGCACGAAGTGCAGGCTTTTCATCTCGGGCATGCGCGCCGGATCGACGCCGTTTTTTTCAAGCTCACTTTGCACCTCGCGCTGCATCCAATTCGCCAACAAATAGGTCACCCATTTGATGAAGTGTTCCGGCGTTTTGCCGGTGGGCAATGAAATCACGCCGCCGGGATTGTGTTGCACCCATTCGATGAAACGCATGGCCGCCAGCTTGCCGAGCGCGGGGAAATTGGCGACAACGATGGTTTTGATTTTTTCCGTGGGCGAATAGAGCGCTTGAAAGGGCGAGGCTTGCAGAGCCACACGCTCGACGGCAGTCAAATCAGCGGGCGGGCGTTTAGACATGGCCAATCCTGAAATGAAATAATTCTATTATCGTTGCGGTAAGTTGAAGCGTGAATGAACAAATACGCCGGACTTAATCTAAGCATGACTCGCTTAGAATGCAAGAGGACAAAACGAGGAATATAGAAATGAGGTTTCTGAGGAGATGTAACCAATCAAAAATTGTGACGGTATGGCAGGGTGATTGCAAAGGGATATAAAGCAGAAGCCCGCGCGGGCGGGTTTAAAGCAAAGCAAAGTTGTAATCCCACAAAAAAGCTTTTTACTGTTGTGGGAATTCAAATTTGTGGGCCAATAACTTTCAGAATTTTATTCTGACTTTGAATGCTTTATGGCTTACCGTATTGCGAAAATCCGATGATTCTTCGGGAACGTGTTATGCTATGATCAAAGCTTTGCCATAAGTCCGTTACTGCGCGGATCACGAGCTCGACTTGGGATGCTCGGTTTTTTCGTCGTCCATCTTGCCTTTGTGCAAAAATTTTTGCGTGATGATGGCCTTGATCGCATCGCTATTTTTAACCGACGGCTGCAATTGCAAAACGATTTTGAAGATCCGCATAGCTTGATCATCCTGGCGGCCCAGCAGCAAATAGGCATTCGCAAGCTCGACGTAGAGCTTGGTTTTGCCGGGGCGCCGGGCCAGAATCGTTTCATAGAGCACGGCTGCGCGCGCGGGTTCGCCGCGAAACATGCAGTAGCGAGCGCGGAAAGTGGGCGAAAAAACCACGCTTAAAACCGGCAATAAAATCAACGCGGCAATTGCGCTGATCGCTGCCAGGGCGCCACTGCCTTCGAATAATCGCGACGGAACCTTCACCGTGGGCATCGGCTGAGCTTCTTCTTTCTCAGGGGGCGCTTGTTGAAATGAATTTTGCGATTCTGCCGGTTGTTCTTCAACGATGGGCGAATCAGCCGGCTCGGTCCACTTCCACTCAGTCTCCGCTTCAGGAGCCGGTTCATCGTATGAAGAGGTTGCTGGTTCGAAAGCCGGCGCGCTTGCCCCCACCTTCACCTCTGCTGCTTGTTGTGATTCTCCTGGTGGCTCGGGCGCTTCCTCAAACACTTCATCGGATGCAACCACTTGCGGCGTGTCCACGACGGTACTATCGACAATTTCTTCCTCAATCGGAGGCTCTGCCGGCTCCGCCTGAGCAACCGGTGGCGGTTTAAGGGTGTCAGCAGCAAGCAATTCTTGCTGTTCTTGGGGATCCGGCTCTGCCGGCGGTGGAGGCGTGAGACCTTCCTCCCGGCGGAATGCTTTCACCAGTCTCTCACCGAAAAATTTCCTGCCGCCGTCTTCGGCAAGATATGGTTTCTGCCAAAAGTTTTCGGTTGTGATCCAAACGCGATAGACATTGCCGCCGCGCCGGGCTTCTGATCCGCCGTGCAGATCCGCATCGCCTGCCGGCTTGATTGTCATCACCACGGTCGCAGTGGAATCGTCCTCCCGGCCTAACACCAAACGCGTGTTCGTTTCCTCCAAAATTCTCACTTCTGGAGGCAGCGACTTTTTGATGATCGCCCATTGCGCTTCAGCCGCAGGCGACATTCCAAGCAGCGCGCACGCCAACACGCCGAACGCAACCCGTAAGCCGAGAGCTGTCATATTATCTCCTGTTGTGCCGGAAGAAGTATTGATACTGCAAACCCAAGGTCAGGTCATTGCCGCCGTTCATGATGGCATAATTGTGCTTGAGCAAAACCTGAAAACCGCCCAGCTCATACGTCAACCCCAGGCTGACGCCGCTGTTTTTCAAATTCGCAAATGCCTTGTCGGCATCACTGCCGGGATTCAGCGCTTCTTCCACGCCATTTAGGGCTTGGTATCCGGCCAGATAGAAACCCAATCCGCTCCACCAAAAACTGGCGCCTGCCGTAGCTTGCACGCGGCCGAATTTGTTCAGGCTCACTCCCGCTTGCAACGAGGGGAAAATGGGGCTCTCTCCCAGAAACATCGCGCCATCGGCATCGAACATGATCAGATTCATGCGCAGGTCAGTCTCCGCCGCGTGCAAAGCGTGCGCAGGATTGGTATCGCCCCAAATTTCCACGCGCCCTTGTGTTTCCAAACGAACCCGATCAGAAAAAATATGATTGTAACCGGCGGTTAGCATCGTGCCATCTTCGACTTTGCCGAATTTGTTGCCGGGCTTTTGGCTGTGTTTTTTCTTGGTGGCATATTGATAGGACATGCCGACAAAAGTCTGACCCAATCCCACTTCCACTTCCAGATTCTGCCGGTAGAAATCCACCGGCAGTGTGCCGACGTTTTCAAGTTTGGCTTCGGTAATGGCGGTGCCGGAATACCGCATTTTGATGTCGGAAATATGCTGGCCGCGCAAAGCCGGAGTAAACGCGACAATGACGCAAAGCAAAAAGGCTTTAAGAAACTTATGATGCGCATTCATGCGAAACACGCTCCTCCATGCTTTCTTTAAACGTTTTTCAGTTTTGCCCGTGGGCTTGAATTTGAATTGGCGTGAATCCGTGGGTAGCCTTTGTTAGCAAAAATGGCCCAACCCGGCATGAAAACAATGCCGAGCTTGAAAGGTTATAGCAACACGTCTGCAAGCTTGCGGAAACACAGGCTCTTGTTTTCTAACGGCGCGCCACCGAACGGCAAAAAGCTTAGGCTTGACTTTTCAAGAACAGGTGGCTATGTTGATCGCCAATGCAATCCCATCAATCGGCGGGATACAGGCGGGGAGCCGTTGTAAGGATGATCTTCGACAGCGGCAATTTCCTTTCCCGACGGCTTTCCTCGCTCTTCTTGCATGTTGAGACTCCTGCCTTCCGGCAAGCATTCCCATCAGAATCACGGTGACGTCCGATGCACATTGCCAGGATTCCTTTCACGCGCGTGAAGTGTGCGCTAGTACTCACGCTCGCCGCCGTCCAAATCGCAACAGTCGCAAGCTCTCAAACAAATGCTGACGCCCCAGCCACGATCAAAGCAAATTCGGACTCTTGTTCCTTCCGAACTATGCGGGATTGGCATTCATTTGCTTTCAATCAGACCAAAGGCGAGGGGCTTTGCCGAAGCCAGCCGGGAGATTTCGTTTGCGACCTTCTTCCGCTGCTTGCCGATACCAACACAGTCGCGCAATTCCTTTTGACAGAATTGCTGTTGAACGCAGCAGCCAGGCAGCGCCTCATGCCGGAGAGAAGGTATGCGCAGGACTTTTCAGCGCAGGCATTTCAATTGTGGCCAAGCCTGTCGCATGTGCCGGCGAACAACCCGGCATCAAAAAACAAAAACTCACCGCTGTTAAAATGGGGAGGATTGGGGGCGTTTTGGTGGGCGGCTTTCTTCGATCATTATCAAGATGCCATTCAGGATGCAGGCAATCGCGATACGTATTTGTTTGGCGCAAATTCGCGGCATTGGCATTTCGTGAAAAATTTGGCGCATCTTGGTTATCTGGCCGCCGGATTCAGCGCCGGCGTTGAGCTGGGGCAGGAACGGGTATCTCTGAAACATTTTGCTTTGCGCGCTACCGGCGCCGTTCTGATTTATTGGTTTATACAAAATCTCATTTATGACAAGGCGTTGCACAATGTTTGGTTCGATTATGACAGAAAACATACAACCGACAGCATTGTCATTTTCGATCTCACGGGAAAAGACCATCGCATTGAATTGTCCCGGTGGTCTCGGCCGGCGTTGGATATCGTGCGGGTGGCATTAGGCGCCTATTTGGTTGCGAAGTATTGAGGCGATGGACTTCATGGCATAAGGTGAAGAAAAATTTCGGCACATCAACTTGCTTCGGGTCTCACACACGACGATGCTCAGACGATAGAGAGTTTTAGTTTTATCGCGAACTGGCCTATCGCCATATGCCGGCTTCTACAAGCTCAGCCGACAATGAATTAGCCGGCCACAAGCCCGGGATGAGGGCAGCTCGCTTTTAACATTTTTGTAACAAAAAACATTTGTTATTCAATAGAAATTTTTATATGCTGTGCGTCAACAATCGCTGCTTTGCAGAATTCATAGCTGCGATTGAAAATTGCCCGCAGTCTTCATTTCACACATAACTTCTTTGGGCCGGCAGAACAATGTTTTATTTTCGGACATCCTTTAGCGCGAATAAGTTTCTCATTCGTCTCAGGCGAGGCAAATTGCTTCCCGCCTGGCCAATTTTGAGTCAGTTATGCACTTGAATGGCGGGCTTAACCAATCCCAGTCCGACAACTTCCACCCCTCTTTTATCCGCCAAAAACTTCTCTCCACGAAGTCAGAAATTCTTTTTTATTTTTTCAACCTAATTCCTAAAAATTATTTCACTTGTACCGTCTCATTTGTACCTTCGAGAGCCGGACGCAATACGCATCAAACTGCCAGGTCTCGCACACAATTGAGCAATGCCCGGAAAGACGGCACAAGCTTTGCTTTTGGTTGCGAGCGAACGGTTGCCAAAATCAACCCTCACGCATATCGGTTGAATTCTAGAAAATTCGCAAGAATTTAGCTAAATGAACCCCGAACAAAAAAACCGCTCACAGAAATAGAGCTCCCACAGAAATTAAGCTTTTTGAGTTCAATTCAGTGAGATCTCCAATTCAGTGGGCGAAAACTTCAAACGACTAAATTCTTACGAAAATTCAAATTTATGGCTGTCAGAACTTAAATCGGGAGCCAGCTATGCCGAACAAATTCACACGGCTGATACGCGCTGTAATCCTCATGCTGTTTTTGCCGCTGTTTTTCTCCTCGCCGCTGCTTCCTTCCTTTGATTCTGCTTTCGCCATTGTTCAAGCCATGAATTATATTTCCACCGGCACGGCTTCTACGACAGTCAAACCGCGCATCGACAAAGACGGCGACGGCCTCTCGGATGACGAGGAAAAAACATTCGGCACCAATCCCAAATCGCCCGACAGCGACAAAGATGGTTTGATCGACAGCGACGAGATCAATATTTATCACACGAATCCTACAGACGCTGATTCTGACAACGATGGCTTGTCGGATTTCGATGAGCTTAAAAAATACCATACCGATCCCAATCATCGCGATAGCGATCGCGACGGCCTGGACGATCGCGTGGAATTGCGCGAAACGCATACCAATCCTCTGCGGCCGGACACCGACGGCGACGGCTTGTCCGACGGCGACGAAGTCGCGCGCTACCGCACCAATCCCATGCGCCGCGACAGCGACGGCGACGGCCTGAGCGACGGCGCTGAAGTTCGCGGTTTGTTCTCGAATGCGCTGGCTGCGGATAGCGATCGCGACGGCGTGGCCGATGAAGCGGACAATTGTCCGGGCGAGGCGGAAACCCAGAACGGCTACGAAGATGCCGACGGTTGCCCGGATACGAAGCCTGAATTCTGGGCAGAAATCGGAGAATCGTATTTGTTGAGCGAGATCACATTTGCAGAAGGGCAGACCAAACCGGCTTCATCCGGAATTGAACAAAT